>JBAZHC010000016.1 GCA_041652575.1 Phycisphaerae bacterium
CGCAGGCGATTGTGCTGTTAACATCGCCGACAACTAAACAATAATCAGGCTTAAAATCAACAACGACAGGTTCGAATCGTTTCATTACTTCAGCGGTCTGAGCAGCATGGGAGCCGCTGCCGACTTCGAGGTTTATATCGGGTTTGGGTATTTCAAGTTCTTCAAAAAACAGCTTGCTCATTTTTTCGTCATAATGCTGACCTGTGTGAACAAGAAGAGTTTGAAAATTACCGCCTTGATTAAACGCTTTCATCAACGGAGCAATCTTCATGAAATTAGGCCTTGCGCCGCATACGCAAATTATTTTAATCACACCTGCCTCATTTCTTAAAATCTGTTGTTCGAAGGATTATTACAATGTCTCAAGAACAGTTTTGACAACAAAATCTTTCATATCGTCGCTCAGTTCCGGATATATCGGCAGGGCCAGAACTTCATTTGCCGCTTTTTCCGATTCGGGAAAATCACCCGCTTTATATCCAAGATATGCAAAACATTCCTGCAAATGCATCGGCACAGGATAATAAATTTCACAGCCGATATTTTGCTTTTTCAGATGCTCAATCGTCTTGTCCCTGTCGGGAACTCTGATTACATATTGATTGTAAATCGTAATACAATCCTTGCTGATGAAAGGTGTCTTAACCGCGGTGCCCGCAAATTTCTTATTATAATACTCGGCATTTTTTCTTCTCGCCGCAGACCAGTCGTCCAGATACGGCAGTTTAACTAAAAGTGCGACCGCCTGTATCGGGTCAAGCCTGAAATTGCCGCCGATATATTTGTGATAATACTTCGGCTCGCTGCCGTGATTGCGCATAATATAAATCATATGATAGAGCTTTTCGTCGTTGGTAACAACCATACCGCCGTCGCCGACGCCGCCCAAATTCTTACTCGGGAAAAAGCTGAAACAGCCGCACGTGCCGATACTGCCCGCTTTTTTGCCTTTATATGTACTGCTGATGGATTGTGCCGCATCTTCTATAACAAAAAGATTGTGCCGCTTGGCAATGGCCATAATCGGGTCCATATCCGCCATTTGACCGTAAAGATGAACCGGCAGAATCGCCTTCGTCTTTTTCGTTATTGCCTTTTCAATCAGTGCCGGATTTATATTGTAAGTCTTGGGGTCTATATCAACAAAAACAGGTTTCGCGCCCGCTCTTGCTATGCAGCCTGTCGTGGCGAAAAACGTAAAAGGTGTCGTAATAACTTCGTCGCCGCTCTTGTCCTCCGTAGCTTTAGTGGAGGAGGAGCCTATACCGAGGCTCATAAGACTTACAAGCAGTGCATCTGTTCCGCTCGAAACCCCGACTGCAAATTTACAATCACTCACCTCGGCGACTTTTTTCTCAAGCTCGGCAACTTTGGGTCCGCCGATACAAATCTGACTATCGAGAACTTCGCCTATCGCCTTTAATACATCGTTTTTAATCTTCGCGTACTGCGCCTTTAAATCCAGCAATGGAACCTGCATCAAAATCTCCGTAAATTATTTCTTATTCCTGAATATCTTATAACTTGTTTTACCAACCGACAAATCTGCCGGCAGAGGTTTGTCCTCATCGATGTCGAGACATTTTAAAACGCCTTTTTGAATCTCTTTATATTTATAGCCGCTTTCAGGACAAATCATAATGCCGTCCCTGTCCGGCTTTGGAAGTTTTATCCCGTGCCTGCTCATCCAGCCGAGCTGTTTTGCGGGCACTCCCGCCATCATCGCGTAATCAGGCACATCTTTCGTTACGACAGCACCGGCGGCAATAAAACAATATCTGCCAAGTTCGATGCCGCAGACTATCGTCGCGTTGGCTCCGATTGTTGCGCCTCTTTTAATTACTGTTTTTTCATATACACTATGGCGGTTCACCTGTGAGCGGGGATTCAAAACATTTGTAAGCACGCAGCTCGGCCCCAGGAAAACATCATCTTCGATTATCGTGCCGGTATATATAGAAACATTATTCTGAACCTTGACGTTATTGCCTATGACAACATCATTGGCCACGTGAGCGTTTTGACCGAAGATACAGTTTTCGCCGATTGTGCATTTCATTATATGCCCGAAGTGCCAAATCTTTGTGCCTTTGCCTATTTTCGCGCCGTCATCGACAAAACTGCTTGAGTGTACGAAATATTCTTTTGCCATATTTTTACAATTTAATATTTTTTAAAATGGGATGATACTCGCCTTTAAGGCCGACCGGCTCGGCTCTTCGTATGTCCGATGCTATCTGCACAGAAGTCGCTACATCTTTTGTACTGAATCCATCGCCTGCAAGAATCTTTTTGTAGCTTTCTGTATGCAAATCGCCGAAGCCTTCGGAAAATTCTACTTCCTGACCATCGACTGTTATTGACCGGTAAGTCATCGGTTTTCCCGGCTGCGGTTTCACTGGCAAATCGTCTCTTTCAAGAGACAGGAACCAGCGAACCCTCGCTTTTTGAAGCTCCAGAAAACCTGCCGCCCTTTTCGGCTGGCAAACATGAACGGTATTTTGCTTAACTTCACCAAATATCCACGCAAGCATATCGAAAAAGTGTATCCCGATGTTTGTTGCGATGCCGCCGGACTTTTCAATATCGCCTTTCCAGGAAACCATATACCAGTGTCCGCGCGATGTAATATAAGTAAGGTCTATATCGTGAATCCTGTTTTTGTCGCCGGCATCTATTTTTTTCTTCAGCTCGATTATCGCAGGATGCAATCGAAGCTGTAAAATTGTATTTATCTTTCCCTTGCTTTCTTTTTCAATTTCTTCAAGAGCCTCAACATTCCACGGATTCAGCACCAGGGGTTTTTCGCATATCGCGCTGGCCCCGATTCTCAGTGCGAACCTCACATGTGCATCGTGCAGATAATTCGGCGAACAAATAGTAACATAATCTACTGCCTGTTTTTCATCGGCTCGTCTCAATTTTTCCAGATGCCTGTCGAATCTTTCGAATTCCGTGAAAAAATCCGTATCAGGAAAATAAGAATCGAGAATGCCTACCGAATCGCTCTTATCAAGAGCGGCGACAAGAACATTACCTGTGTCCTTAATAGCTTTCAAATGCCGAGACGCTATGTAGCCGGCAACACCGATTAACGCAAATCTTTTCATAACTTTATGCCTTTACTATTTTATTACGACCGCTTTTCACTTTCGCAGTCGCGTTACGGCTATCGACAACCATTTTTGAATTTTTCACTATCCAGTTGTAGTCGTAGCAACTGTGGTCTGTCGAAATCAGAACAATATCGTATCCCTTAAGCATCTTTTCGCTCAATGGTTTGCTTCTCATTTTAAGATTATGTTCGCGCATTTTGTGCGTATGAGGAATATACGGGTCGTTATAATCCACCTTCGCACCCTTCTTTTTCAAAATTTCAATCAGCTCAATCGATGGTGATTCACGAACATCGTCGATATCTTTTTTGTATGCAAGTCCGAGAACCAGAACCTTCGCCCCTTTAAGACTCTTTTTTCTGTCGTTCATCGCTTCCAGGGTTCGATGCACTACATAATGCGGCATCGCGGTATTGATTTCACCGGCCAGTTCTATAAATTTCGTCGGCATACCGAATTGTCTCGCACGCCAGGTCAGGTAAAACGGGTCAATCGGAATGCAGTGTCCGCCCAGTCCCGGACCGGGATAAAACTTCTGGAAACCGAACGGCTTTGTTGCCGCCGCATCAATTACTTCCCATACATCGATGCCCATCCGGTCGAAAAGCTGTTTCAATTCGTTTACCATTGCGATATTAACGCAACGATATGTATTTTCCAGTATCTTGGCCGACTCAGCCACCTCGCATGACGAAACAGGAACGGTTTCATCAATCGCGTATTTATAGATTTCCAATGCTACCTGAAGGCTCTTCTTGTCATATCCGCCGACAACCTTTGGAATCGTCGCCGTCCTGAAACTCTTGTTGCCCGGGTCTTCCCGTTCAGGTGAAAACGCCAGGTAAAAATCCCTGCCTGCCTTCAGGCCGCTCTTTTCGAGTATCGGCTTCATTACCTCTCTTGTCGTTCCGGGATATGTCGTGCTTTCCAGAACTACGAGCTGTTCTTTACGCAGATACTTTGAAATCGTTTCGCACGTAATAACAATATAAGTCATATCCGGCTCACGGTTTTTTGTCAGTGGAGTCGGCACGCAGATTATCAGTGCGTCCGGCTTGCTCATCAGTTTCATATCCGTTGTCGTATTGAATCGGCCGCTCTTAACCATATTCTTTATATCACTCGACGGAATGTGCTTGAGCGGGCTTTGGCCGGAATTTATTTTTTTAACGTTTTCTTCATTTATATCGAAACCGACTACCTTTGCTCCGCGAAGAACGAATTCTCTCGCCAGAGGCAGACCTACATAGCCCATTCCGACAATGCCCACAAAAGGCGCTTTCTTCCCGATTTTGCTCTTCTTCGCCATTCAATGACCTTTCACAAATCAGAGATTTTCTTTATACCAGTTAATAGCTTTCGCTATTCCTTCTTCGAAGCTTACAAAAGGCGTATAACCAATCAATTCTTTTGCTTTTTTGATATCCGCAAGAGAATGTTTTATATCGCCGGGCCTCGGCGGTGCGTAAACAGGTTTGATATTTTCTTTGCCGAGAAGTTTTCTTATCGTATTTACTACGGTATTTACCGTCACTGCATTTTCCGTGGAAATATTCATAGCCTCGCCGTGCGTTTCTTTTGCGTTTGCCGCCAGCCAGTTCGCCTGCATCACATTTTCAATATAGGTGAATCCCCGCGATTGCTCACCGTCATCGAAAATCCTCGGCGATTTATCTCTCATCAGTGCAGAAACAAACAGCGGTATTGCCGCGGCATACTGACTTGTCGGGTCCTGCCTTGGTCCGAACACATTGTAATAACGGAGGCATACAGATTGAAGGCCATACGTTTCGTAAAATGCCCTGAAATAAATTTCGCCGATAGCTTTGCTGGCTCCATAAGGAGAAATTGGAGCAAGAGGCAAATCTTCGTGCTGCGGCAGAACTTCGCTCTGTCCATAAACCGATGAACTCGACGAAAAAACAATTTTCCTCACTTTCGCATCCCTTGCAGCCAAAAGCACAGTGAATAGTCCATTAACGTTCACATCATGAGTTGTCGCAGGGTCTTTCATCGACCTCGGCACAGAACCAAGAGCGGCTAAATGATAAACAACTTCCACGTCTTTGACTGCCTGCTGCACCTTTGCCTTGTCGCGGATATCACCCTCAATCAGTTCGATTTTGTCGGCAATTTCAGCAAGATTTTTACGTTTGCCGGTCTCGAAATTATCAAGAACCCGCACCTTCTGCCCTTTGTCGAGCAGAAACCTTACCATGTTGCTGCCGATGAAACCCGCTCCACCTGTAATAAGCGATAAAGCCATCCTAAACTATCCTTTCAAGGGTAAAACAAAGGTCGATAGTCTACTCATTTTTACCCCGTTTGTCAGTAATAATCTTCTCGATCATCTGCTCAAGACTAACCTGCGGCTTATAGCCTGTGGCCCTATTTATCTTCTCCAGACATGGAAGCCGCCTTTGCATATCGTCAAATCCCTGTCCATAAGCCTGAGAATATGGAATAAATTTCTTTTCACTCTTACTACCTGTTTTTTTGATAACCTTGTCCGCAAGCGCTTGAATCGTTATTTCTTCGGCTGAGCCGACATTAAAGACTTCTCCATTCGCCTCTTTCAGCTCCATAAGCGATGTCATAGCTCTTATTACATCGCTGACATAAGTAAAACTTCTCGATTGTTTCCCGCTGCCGTAAATCAGCAAAGATTCGTTCTTCAGCGCCCAGTCTATAAACCGCGGCACAACCATACCATACATGCCGGTCTGTCTTGGGCCTATAGTATTAAATAACCTCACTATAACAACTTTCAGGCCGTATTGGCGGTGATACGCAAGGGCAAGGAATTCATCTATCGCCTTGCTGCACGCATAAGACCACCGTGAAAATTTCGTACTGCCCAGCACCGTATCGTCATCCTCATTGAAAGGCACCTTTTCGTTTTTGCCGTAAACCTCACTGGTTGAGGTTATCAAAACTTTCTTGCCGAGCTGATTTGCAACTGAAAGCACTACTTCGGTACCGTGTATATTGGTCTCGATAGTGTGAACAGGTTTTTCAATTATAAGATTAACCCCGACAGCGGCAGCGAGGTGATAAATACAATCGACATCTTCAGCCGTCTCTCTCATCAAATCCATATCACGGACAGAACCTTCGATGAATTTAAAGTTTTTCTCGGCAAGCAGATGCTGAATATTCTTAATACTGCCTGTGCTCAAATCGTCAACAACAACGACTTTCCGGCCGGAGGCCAAAAGATTCTCGCACAGATGCGAACCGATAAATCCCGCTCCGCCAGTTACCATTGAAGATTGAAGATTTAAAATTGAAGATTTACCGGATGTATTCGACATATTTTTAAAAAATTCCTGCTTCTTTATACTTTCATACCCGTTAAAAAGTGCGGGATTTCGCCGACAAACACTCTCAAATTATTCAATCTTCATTCTTCAATTTTCAATCTATTTAGACTCCGTCCCCTTCGGCTACGCCCTCCCTGTTTGTCGAGGCAGGCCGAAAAGGTAAACACAAAGTCCGCAAATATAACTTAAATATCGGCAAAAAAAGGAGATAGCTTTAGAATAGAAGTGTTATCCTCGCTGCCGTTCATGCTCAAAAATGGGTTCAAAAACGTAAATTTTCAACCTCAAAAAATGTAAAATAAGTGCCTGGCCAGTTAAAGACACACGATACTATCATAATACTTCAAATCTAACAAGATTGTTCGATAAACAAATGGACAATTTATGTCTCCAAAAAACATCTTAATTGCCCTTTTCAATATCTAAAAATGGATAATTATAGGACTTTTTTGCTCTTTTGTTTTCATACTCCTATGTTCCGACAAAATTAGAATTATAAAATTTTTAATCTTTTGCCTTGCTTTTTATTAAAAATATGGTAAAATACCTGCATAGTTAGATGATTACGCAATAAAACTTAATTCTTTAATCTGCAATCTATAATCTCAAATTCCCATGCCCAAATCTTATTTAAAAATCCCGATTCCAGCTCTTTTCCTGCGCTTTTGCGTTTGGTTATTGTTGTTCTACAGGAAAAAACACTTCGGCATTGCCTTTAGGAAAATAAAACTGACGCAGAGCAAATTCACTATCGTTGACCCTGAGGATTTTGAAAAATTAAATGTTCATAAATGGCACATTATGGGCTACGTTAATAATTGCTATGCAAATCGGGTAACAGGACGTATTAACGGTATAAAAAAAGCTATAACAATGCATCGTCAGATTATGAATCCCCCGCCCGGCTTTGTTATTGACCATAAAGACGGCATCGGCCTGAATAATACAAAGACCAATCTCAGGATTGTAACTTCTGCACAGAATACTCACAACAGCAGGAAATTGCTTAATAATACCAGTTCGAAATACAAAGGCATATTCCGCGATAAAACAAGAAATGGATTCCGCGTCCATATCGGATATAATGGCCATAGAAAATTTCTCGGTCACTTTGATAATGAAATCGACGCCGCAAAGGCTTACGACAAGACCGCAATGGAACTCTATGGCGATTATGCCAAACTTAATTTCCCCAAAACCCCCGACGGCCTCTACGATAAAATACTTTCCTCGCCCCTGGAACGCCTGATTGATTATCTCATGAATGTTTTTGTTATTACTTCGTAGAACCGTTTCTCCGCAGTTGCCTTTATTCTATTAATTTATTTTCTTTTTTGTCTTGCTTAACGGCATATTCTGCAATACATAGTTTAATGAATCAGTTTTCAGGAGACATAAAAATGAACGGTCCACTTTCTGAAAAAGAACTAAAAACAATAAACGCCTATTGGCGAGCAGCAAATTATCTTTCCGTCGGGCAAATTTATCTATACGACAATCCGCTTCTGAAAAGGCCATTGACGCTAAAAGACGTCAAGCCACGGCTTCTGGGCCACTGGGGCACTACGCCCGGTTTGAACTTTATTTATGTTCATCTGAACCGGATAATCAAAAAATACGACCTGAATATGATTTACGTAACCGGCCCCGGACACGGCGGCCCCGGGCTGGTCTCCAATACATATCTGGAGGGAAGCTACAGCGAATTATATCCCGAAATTTCACAGGACGAAACCGGTATGAAAAAACTCTTCACACAGTTTTCCTTCCCCGGCGGAATACCAAGTCATGTCGCTCCCGAAACGCCCGGCTCGATAAACGAAGGCGGCGAACTGGGCTATTCGCTATCACACGCTTACGGCGCGGCGTTCGATAATCCTGATTTGCTTGTCGCCTGCGTTGTGGGCGACGGCGAAGCTGAAACAGGCGCACTTGCGACAAGCTGGCACTCGAATAAATTTCTAAATCCTGTCTGCGACGGCGCGGTGCTGCCAATCCTGCATCTTAACGGCTACAAAATCGCAGGGCCAACCGTGCTTGCGCGAATCAGTCGTAAAGAACTGGAGCAGCTTTTTGCCGGGTATGGTTACAAACCGTATTTCGTGGAAGGAGACGACCCGCAAATAGTTCATCAGATTATGGCTGAAACACTCGATACAATTACCGCCGAGATTAAAAACATCCAGTCAGAAGCACGCAGTAAAGGCTTTACAAAACGTCCGTCCTGGCCGATGATAATCTTCCGCACTCCGAAAGGCTGGACAGGCCCGAAAATCGTTGACAATCTGCCGGTGGAAGGCACGTTCCGCGCTCACCAGGTTCCGCTTTCGGAATTAGCCGACAAACCCGAGCATCTGAAATTGCTCGAGCTGTGGATGAAAAGTTATAAAGCAGAAGAATTGTTTGACAGCAGCGGAAAACTCATCGGCGAACTGGCCGAACTTGCTCCGAAAGGCAATCGAAGAATGGGAGCCAACCCTCACGCCAACGGAGGAGTTCTTCTTAAAGATTTAAAAATGCCTGATTTCCATAATTACGCGGTCGCCGTTTCGCACCCGGCACGATTACAGCCGAATCCACAAAGATAATGGGCGAATTCATCAGAGACGTAATGAAATTAAACTTTCGACAGCGTAACTTTCGCGTGTTCAGTCCGGATGAAACGAAATCGAACCGCTGGGGCGATTTATTCGAAGTAACGAATCGCTGCTGGACGGCGGAAATAATTTCCACCGACGACCATCTGGCTCCCGACGGCCGGGCAATGGAAATGCTCAGCGAACATCAGTGCCAGGGCTGGCTCGAAGGTTATCTGCTCACAGGCAGGCACGGATTTTTCTCCTGCTACGAAGCGTTCATTCATATTATCGATTCGATGTTTAACCAGCACGCAAAATGGCTCAAGGTCTGCCGTAATATTCCATGGCGGAGACCAATCGCATCAATGAATTATCTGCTTTCGTCGCACGTCTGGCGGCAGGACCACAACGGGTTCAGTCATCAGGACCCCGGCTTTATCGACCACGTCGTAAACAAGAAGGCGGAAATCGTTCGCGTTTATCTTCCGCCGGATGCAAACACTCTGCTATCCGTTACCGACCATTGTCTGCGAAGCCGAAATTATATAAACGTTATCGTCGCGGGCAAACAGCCGGCGCTTCAGTGGCTCGATATGGATTCGGCCATAAAACACTGCACCGCGGGACTGGGAATCTGGGAATGGGCAAGCACCGACAAAGGCAGCGACCCCGATGTAGTAATGGCCTGCGCGGGCGATGTGCCGACACTTGAAACACTTGCCGCGGTTGAAATTCTCAGGCAGCATTTTCCAAAACTGAAAATTCGCGTTGTCAACATCGTTGATTTAATGACGCTTCAGCCCAAAAGCGAGCACCCGCACGGCCTAAGCGATGCCGACTTCGATGCGTTATTCGCAAAAGACAAACCGGTTATTTTTGCGTATCACGGCTATCCGTGGCTGATTCATCGTTTGACTTACAGGCGAACAAACCACGACCATATTCACGTTCGCGGTTACAAGGAAGAAGGCACAACGACCACGCCGTTCGATATGGTCGTACTTAACGACCTCGACCGTTTCCATCTTGCCGGCGATGTGATTGACCGTGTGCCGGGCCTGAGTTCGCAGTCCGCTTATGCCAAGCAGTTCATTCGGGACAAAATGCTCGAACACAAAAATTATATCCGCAGGTTCGGTCAGGATATGCCGGAAATCAGAAACTGGAAATGGCCATTAACTGTTTAGAGATTTTGTTTTGTGGAAGCGATACAGCCGCTGGAGACATAAGGCAAGATACGCCGTCAGTGAAACGACTGAAATCCACATACCCGCGGTGAAAATTTTCGGACGATACTCCATACGAAACCGATGCGTGCCTTTGTTCAGCGGAACGGCTCGCAACACATAATCGGCAGGCAGCAGTTCATACTTCGATTGAGAGCTTCCGGACAACGCCTTAACCTTCCAGTTCGGGTGATAGGCATCTGTAACGAGCAAAATCGCAGGACTGTCGATGTCGGCTTCAATCGTCAGATAGTCGGTCGATTCATCGACGATTTTCGCAGTACCCTGATTTTCAGACGGCTGCGGCAAAGGCTGAGGCGGCGATTCGAGAACAACAGTTCTATTAGGGTCAAATTCCGGCGAGTCCAGCAAACGAAAAATAGAATCACGGTCCTTTGCGACCTGAAAATCCCGAACCAGCAGCAAACGAGGCAGCACCGGCTCAGACAACGTTACCAATTGCGGCTGACCGTTTTCATGCAGGATTATATATCGCAAACGCAATAACGAAAAGAACCGATGCTTACGTGAAAATTTTACATATTGTGTCGCCATGTTGGGGTCGAGACCCTGTGAAAAGGCCATAAATTCAGCATATCTTCGCAGGACGCCGGGGTCATCGCCCCATATATCGAACCGGCCGTCCATCATCGCGCCGTTGTCATCGAGCGTATTAAGAATTCGAAAGTCGCCCGGCAAAGCGGAAATTATCTCTTCGAATCGCTGCGGCATTTTTTGAGAAGCCAGGTCGAACGTCGGACGAAGCGGAAGAGCAAAAACAACCAGTTCGCCCAGCGCAAGCAGGATAAGAGCATAAACGGCATAATTCCATCGCCGCTTCAGAGCAAAAAGACCCGCTAAAAGGAGCAGCAGGCCGGCGGCGGCAAGCAATGAACTCGAGGCACGAAACGCGGCAAAACGAACAACGCCGATATTGTCGTATGAGGCTGGGTCCGCATACGATTCTTTGAATTTGACTGCCGCCGATTGTATGAATTTCATAAAGTCGTGCCACCAGCCATCTATGCCGAATTCCGGAATCGAACCGGCGATGGTACCTGCCGCGATTATCAGGATAAGCGCAACCGAGGCGATGCCGATTATCCATTTCCATGAGGGTTTATTATTTAATGTGATTAACCTGTGAAGCCCGATGCCGGCAAGCATCACAGCAAAGACCATCATTTGAAAAGTAAATTTTGAATTTCCGCGGAACTTGTTAAAGCCGGGCACGATTTTATACAGTAATCCGAATAATGGCGTATGCGAACCGATCGCCAAAATAAATAATATGATTATCAATGTCATACAAAAATTGCGATGTCGAGCAGGGGCATAAACCTGGCCGTATACAGCCAGAACTAATCCTGTCACGCTGAAAAACAATGACATTTCCCACAGGTATGCTCGACCCCAATATGTGTTTCCGGAGAGCGAGCCTAAAAAATTCGGAGAAATTAATGTAATAAGATTTTCCGGAGGAAATGAAAATAACGCGGCTAATTCAAGTTCCATTCCGCCGCGGCCGCGAACGGTATAAGCCGATTCTTCCATTCCGGTTAAAAGCTGCACAGAAACAATCAATCCCACCCCAACGCCCATAAGTGCGAAAAGCGATAAAACGCGAATCCGCTGAGGCTGATTTAACAGCGACAGCCCGCAGTAAATTGCGGACGCGACAGCGGTGTAGAACACATATTGCGGATGACCGGCGAGGATTAACATTGAAACGGCCGCGACGCCGAGAATCGCCCAGTTCAATGTGCGTTTATCGCAGATACCATCTATGGAAAGAAAAACAAGCGGAACCCACGTCATCGCGCAGAGATTTGATATGTGGCCGGGATAAATATGCATAAAATACGGCCCGCAAAACATAAGCAGCAGCGCGGAGAAAAAACAGGCCTGCGGCTTTAACCCGCGGTGCCGGGCCCAGAGAAACATAAATAAACCTGCCAGGAATATGTGCAGCACAATATTTATATTAACGGCCAGAGCCAGAGGCAGAATCATAAACAAAAAATTTGGCGGATACAAAAGAGCGGATTGAAACCCGCCGAAGAACGGAATGCCGCTGAATACATGGGGGTTCCATAAAGCTAAATTGCCCTGCCGGAGCTGATTAAAACCGAAAGAACGCCAGTCGATAACTTCCCTTGCCAGGTCGCCGCCCAGACACGAAAGAATACGCGGATTAGCGTTAAACAGCACATCAGCGAACATAATTATCACGACCGCGGCGAGAGCACAGACAGCTATTAAATACCCCCGTGCCTGATTTTGCGGGTGTTCGATTGTCAGTTTTGATTGACACTGGTTTTTCGAAACCATCCGCATTGTTCCTCAAATCGTAAACTTTCCTAATTCAATCCGCTCTAAAGCTGCAGAACGTCCTGTCGTTTTCCCACACCGTTACGCAATCGAGTTTGAAAGGTTTGAATTTATTCCTCAAACTTCCAAATGCGAACTCGGCTATATTTTCCACGGTGGGATTTACTTTTTTGAAATGTTTTACATCTGTGTCAAGATTTTTATGGTCGACGACATCGATAAAATGCTTATCGACTATCCGCTCGAAATCGCCGGCGTTGACGCCCCCCGGCACAGGTCCGGGGGCTAAACCTGTTTTTTTGATTGTTACTTCGACGATATAATTATGGCCGTGCCCTGCGAGATTGGCACACTTGCCGAAGATTTTGAAATTTTCGCTATCGCTGAATTTTTTGTTCCACAACGTATGACTTGCGGAAAATTCAAATTTTTCGCTAAAATAGAGCATCTTGCCGCTCCTTTCTTTTATACCGAGTTTTCGTGCAGGCATAAGTTCGACGGCAAGGCCGCTGATTTTCGCCGGCAGGAAATCTTTTTCGATTTTCTGCCAGACTTTACCGAGCAGTTGTCCGATTTGTTCGAAGCTGCTGTTTGGGTGATTCTTTACGAAGTCATTGAAAATCCCGACTGCTTTTTCTCTGACGATTTTATCGATATTGGAAACGTTGACTACAAAGCCGGTATCTTTATTAGCGGAGCCTTTAAGTTCCACCCATAGCGAGAAATAAAATGCGAGACCTTGCGCGGTTGGTTTTGCGCAATAGGAATTAGCTCCCGTTATCGCTGATTTGGCGAAAGGGTCGACTGCGAACCTTACTTGTCTGGAAAGTTTATGCATTGTGCATAAGGCTCAGAACTTCAGCTCTGCTTCTCGGGTCTTTTTTGAATATTCCGCAGATGGCGCTTGTAACCATAACAGAGCCGGGCTTCTTGATACCGCGGATAGTCATACAGGAATGCGATGCCTCGAGCACTACCGCGACTCCCTGCGGTTTTAAATTTTCGTTAAGGAAATCAGCAATCTGCGCGGTCAGGCGTTCCTGCACCTGGAGTCTTTTCGCAAAGCAGTCCACAATACGCGCAAGTTTGCTCACGCCTATCACACATTCGTCAGGCAAATACGCCACATGCGCTTTGCCTATAAAAGGCATCAAATGATGTTCGCAAACGCTGTAAAAAGGAATGTCGCGGAGGAGGACGACTTCATCGCATTTTTCCCTGAATACACTTTTTATGTACTGCTTAGGGTCTTCAGTATTTCCGGCAAGAAGCTCAACATACATAGAGGCGACACGCTTAGGCGTCATCCTTAGGCCTTCACGATTGGCATCTTCGCCGACGGCAAGGAGAATATCTTTTACAGCTTTTTCGATTTTTTCTGAGTTTATTTTAATTTTTTTAGCCATTATATATTACCTTTCTTCAGCCACTAAGGCACTAAGACACCAAATATTTTATATAATTATTTTCCTTCGTGACTTTGTGTCTTCGTGGCTGCATTCATGAGAAAACTTGTTAAAAGCCTGACGCCAAAACCGATTGAGCCGGCTTCGGTGTATTTTTTTATCGGTTCCGAAGCATCCATCGTACCGGCAATATCAAGATGAGCCCATGTAAGCCCCTGGGTAAATTCGCCGAGAAAAGCCGCGGCTGTGCAGGCGCCGCCCCACTTGCTGCCGATATTTTTCAAATCGGCAATCTTTCCCTTTATCTCTTCGGTATACTCCGGCTCGTAAGGAAGCCGCCAAAGCGGCTCTCCGGTGTCTTTCGCAGCGGTCTGAAGTTTTTCAGCAAGTTTTTCATCGTTACTGAAAAGGCCTGCCTTATGCTTGCCAAGCGCAACGACACAGGCGCCTGTTAAGGTCGCAAGGTCGATAACAGTTTTACATTTTAACTGCCTTGCCTGCTCGAGACCATCGCTCAAAACCAGTCTGCCTTCGGCGTCGGTATTCAATACTTCGACCGTCCTGCCGCTGAACGTGGTGATGATGTCGCCGGGCAGGTAACTTCCGCCATCGGGTTTGTTCTCGGCGGCACAAATTATGCCGTAAACCTGAATCGGCAGTTTTAATTTGGCAATAATTTCCATCGTCATCAGGACCGCTGCGCCGCCTGTCATATCCATTTTCATTTCGTGCATGTCCTGCGCAGGCTTTAAACTTATTCCGCCGGTATCGAAAGTTACCGCTTTTCCGACAAGAGCGATTGGTGCGCCTTTGGTTTTACCTCTTGGCGAATATTTTATAATCATCATTCGAGGTTTATGTATCGACCCCTGGCCGACAGCGAGAATCCCGCCCATTTTTTTGGCAGCGAGTTTCTTTTCGTCGAGAATCGTGCAGCTAAGCCCTTTTACAGAGGCAGCAATTTTTTTCGCAATGGCGGCAAATTCAGCAGGATAAAGCAAACTGCCCGGCCGATTACAAAGCGTTCTTGAAAAATTCTGCGCCCTGCCGATAATCTGGCCGACTTTTATGCCTGCGGAAAGTTTTGAAACATTCTTCTGATTGTCATTAACAAGAGTAACGGAAAAAGTATTGCTTCTGCCGTTTTCCTGCTGGGTTAAAAATTCATCATATCTGTATGCGCCGAAATGAACGGCTTCGGTAACGGTTTTTCCGATTCTTTCGAAATCCGAGCCGGGTTCATTATAGTGCAAACAAATCGCAAGAGATTTTGCTTTTAAATTTACCGCGTCAAAGGCAGCTTTCGAGGCGGCCTGACGGAAAACTCCGGAGCAGGCTTTCTTCATTTCGCCAAAGCCGACGAGCAGAACTCTTTCGGCGGCGATTTTGCCCTGAGTATATATACAGATACTGCCGGCGGGATTTGCCTTAAAATCACCGATTTTTTTGACTTTAGAAATCGCCCCATCAAGCTTTTTATCGAGCAGATTAAGCAAATCGCTATTTTTCGCGTCGCTGTAAACGCCGAGAGCAAGACAATCGACCTTTAATTTCGTAATGTCGGCTTTGGCGGCCTTTACATCTATTTTTATAATTTGTTTCATAAAACAATCCCAAAAATTAACCACGAATAAACACGAATTTACACTAATCTTTAGAATATAGTATTTTAATCGCTAATTACGCGGATTTCACGGATATTTTTTGGTTTTTATTTTCCTGAGACGCCGCCGGAAACAATAAAGGCCATAGCTTTCGAGCTTTCAATATTCAAAGGAACAACCCTTTCAGCGGGAAAGATTAAAACTGAACCTGCGAAATTATACGACTGCGGAAAATAAACAGCCACGTTTCCGGGCAGAGACAAAAATCCCAAATCCTGCTGAGTGATAAAGCCAACGGCTTTGGGCCCGCCGGCAATAAGCTCAACGATTACGGGTTTATCGAAACTTTTTCTTTCGCCGGCAAATGCGCCTATTAAATCTCTAATCGACGAATAAAGCATTTTGACTACGGGCAGCCTTGCAAAGAGTTTGTCTATGAGAACAAACAATTTTTTGCCCGCATAATTGGACGCCAAAAAGCCAATCAGCGTAATAAACGCTATCGCAGCGATAAAGCCGAGGCCGGGAATGGGAATTTTCAAAAAACCGTCGAATTTTTTTATTACTATAACTACAATCCATACCGTTACGGCGGCAGGAACGAAAACCAAAAGACCTTTAAGAAAATAACCTATCAATCGTTTCATATTCAACTCCTTATCCCACACCGCAAAAGCGTCTGCAAGTTACTACCCTATTCATTACCCTGTTTGGAGAATTATTACCCCATTCGCTTCCATCGAGCGGATTTACCTTTGCCAAGACAAATAATCTTTTTTTCTTTCTGCAATTTCCATACCAACATAAATACCTCCTAAATTTAGCCGTCCGTCTTCGACGCGACAGGCAGATTAATTTTGATTTAACTATAAGCCTAAAAAGAGGTTTTGGCAAGAAGGATTTAATAGTCGTTAGCCGTTAGTATTTAGTCGTTAGTTGCAGGAGTTCGCCCAACGGCGAGACTTGATTTTATTTTTTCACCACAGAGTCACCGAGAATATAGAGGAAATTAAAAATTTGTAAACGCCCCCTATTTACTAGTTGGACAGCAGTGGTCCAATTCTTTCTTTTTTAAGGACAGGAAGGAGAAACTCCTTTAGGCATTTTGGATCATTAATTTTTTTTTGCAACTTCCAATAGCGATTTTTCATCATCTCCCCGGCACAGGTGCGGGGGTTAAGCGTTGTGTTTATGTTTTTTTTCTGCACGGTATTGCAGGTAACTATCTATAAAATCCTCGATGTCGCCATCCATTACAGCATTGATATTTCCCGTCTGGAAATCGGTGCGATGGTCCTTAACCAACTGGTAAGGCTGAAATACATAGCTTCTAATCTGATTGCCCCATGCGATTTCGCCTTTGTTGCCGTAGAGTTTGGCAAGCTCGCTGTCGCGTTTCTGCTGCTCGAGCATATACAGTTTGCCTTTTAACATCTTCATCGCCTCGGCCTTGTTGCGATGCTGGGAGCGGTCGTTCTGGCACTGGGTAACTATGCCGGTCGGGAAATGCGTAATCCGGACGGCTGAACTTGTTTTGTTGACGTGCTGGCCGCCTGCGCCGCCGGCACGATAGAAATCAATCCGCAAATCCTTTTCGTCAATATCGATTGCTATATCGTCATCGTATTCCGGCATTACATCGACGGCTGCGAAAGTAGTATGGCGCCTTTTGTTCGCATCGAAGGGACTTATGCGAACCATCCTGTGAACGCCCGCTTCGCAGGAGAGTTTGCCGAAGGCGAACGGGCCGCTGACTTTCAGCATAACCGAACGCAGACCCGCTTCTTCGCCGGCGGTCATATCAAGCTCTTCATAAGCGAATTTGTTCTGCTGAAAAAAACGGGTGTACATACGCAGGAGCATACTGACCCAGTCGCAGCTTTCGGTGCCGCCTGCGCCGGCGTGGATACCGAAAAAGCAGTTTTTCATATCGTCGGGGCCGCTGAGCATTCCGGTAAGCTCAATCTGGCCGCATTTTTTTTCGAGGAGAACAAGTTCCTGTTCGATGCCGGACAAAATCCCGCTGTCATTTTCGCCAAGGGCTATATCGAAAAGCTCGGTAAGGTCGGCAGATTTTTTCTCAACGTCAAGGGCAGGCTCAATAACGGTTTTTAAGGCGCTTGCCTTCGAGACGACTTTTTTGGCGGTGTCCTGATTGTCCCAGAAACCGGCTTTTGACATCTGCTCTTCAAGTTTTTGCCTTTCGGCCTGCTTGGCCGCGAGGTCAAAGCCATTCCCGGATTTTTGCTACCCGAGCCCCCAGACTGTCAATTCTCTGCTTAAGTTCCGCTGTTTCCATATTTTTACCCTGACTGCTAAAACCAATCTTATAACAAATTAACGGTTCATTTGCAATTGCCAAAAAAACTTTGCTGTGGTAAACTGATTAATGGAATTAGAGCCACAAAGGCACTAAGACACAAAGATTAAAGAAGTAAGGAATAAAACTGCGTGGGCTATTCGCCGCAGTGCGACCGTGTCGCAATGAGAAGCTCACCCTGCTATACATGGATTTCCGCTTCCTAAGGGATAAATTTCGCGGGAATGACAAAGGATGTAAAAAAAATGGAAAAAGCAAGACTTGGAAATTCAGAACTTCAGATAACAAGGGTCGGTCTTGGCACATGGGCAATCGGCGGGCCATGGGAGTACGGCTGGGGACCGCAGGACGATAACAATTCCATAAAGGCAATTCTCGAGGCGCTGGAAGTCGGGGTAAACTGGATCGATACCGCTCCGATTTACGGATTCGGACACAGCGAGGAAATTCTCGCAAAGGCTCTTAAAAAAACTTCCATAAAACCGCTCATCGCGACAAAGTGCGGGCTGACCTGGAACGAAAAACAGGAAAGAGTTCCCTGTCTTAAAGCGAAAAGCGTGCTGGCAGAATGCGATGCCTCGCTGAAAAGACTGAATGTCGAGACAATCGATTTGTACCAGATACACTGGAACAATCCGCCGGAAGATATCGAAGAAGGCTACGAGGCGATGGCAAAATGCGTCAAGGCGGGTAAGGTTCGCTACCTGGGCGTTTCAAACTTTACGGTCGAGCAGATGGCGATGGTAATGAAGATTCATCCTTTGACTTCGCTTCAGCCGCAGTACAGTATGTTCAAACGAGATATCGAAAACGATATTCTGCCTTTCTGTAAAAAGAATAATATCGGCGTGATTGTTTACAGTCCGCTGCAGAAGGGAATGCTCAGCGGCAAATTTACACCTGAAAAGATTGCGGCACTGCCCGGAGACGATGTAAGGCACATGGACCCTAATTATAAAACGCCGCGGCTCGAGGTAAATCTTAAGGTTGTTGGAAAACTTGAGCAAATCGCAAAACGGAAAAAAATAACAATCGCACAGCTTGCGATTGGCTGGGCGATAAGAAACGCGGAAGTTACAGCCGCCATTGCCGGGGCCCGCAGAGGCGGACAAATTAAAGAAACCGCCCCTGCCGCAGATATAACGTTATCTAAAGACGATATAAATGAAATCGAAGAAATTTTAAAAGAGCGAAACAGGATGTTAAAATGAAAAATCATAACATTTACAGTTCGCCGCTGGTCGAGCGCAACGCATCAAAGGAAATGTCGGAGCTTTTCGGTAACCAGACTAAATTTTCAACGTGGCGGCGGCTTTGGCTCGAACTTGCAAAGGCGGAGAAGAAACTCGGTTTGAAAATCTCACAGGCCCAAATCAGCCAGATGGCAAAACATCTTGACGATATCAATTTTGACAAGGCCGCTGAGTACGAGAAAAAATTTCGACACGATGTTATGGCACACGTTCATACATTCGGCGACGCTGCGCCGAAGGCTGCGCCGATAATTCATCTCGGCGCTACGAGTTGTTATGTCGGCGATAACGCAGATTTGATAATTATGCGGAACGCGATGCAGATTGTCGCGGTCAAGCTTGCAAGCCTTATCGATTCTCTGAGCGGATTTGCGAAACAATACCGGACACTGGCGACGCTTGGCCTTACACATTTTCAACCGGCACAGTTAACGACCGTCGGTAAACGCGCGACGCTTTGGTGCAATGATTTCGTCAGCGACCTTTCTGAAATTGAATACCGTATTGGAAATATCCCATTCAGAGGCGTAAAAGGCACTACGGGAACACAGGCATCGTTTCTTGAGCTTTTCGGCGGAAATCATAAAAAAGTAAAACAGCTCGACAAACTGGTCGCAAAGGCATTCGGCTTTGATAAGCTTTGTCCCGTTACCGGCCAGACCTATTCACGCAAAATAGATTCTCTGGTCATAAACACACTGGCAGGTGTCGCTCAATCGGCACATAAATTATGCAACGACATTCGGCTGCTTGCCAATTTAAAGGAAATCGAAGAGCCTTTTGAAAAATCACAGATAGGTTCTTCCGCGATGGCTTACAAAAGAAACCCGATGCGATGCGAGAGGGTTACAGCGCTTTCAAGATTTTTAATCAGCCTTTCGAGCAGTCCGCAAATGACGGCGGCAGAACAATGGCTCGAAAGAACGCTCGATGACTCGGCAAACCGGCGAATAGTAATACCGGAGGCATTTCTTGCCGCAGACGGGATTTTGGAAATTTTAATAAATGTAACGAGCGGTCTTGTGGTTTATCCGAAAGTGATTGCCGCGAGAATCGATTCCGAACTGCCGTTTATGGCGACTGAAAATATTTTAATGGCCGCTGTAAAAGCAGGCGGCAATCGTCAGCAGCTTCACGAAAAAATCAGGGTGCATTCTCACGCCGCGGCAGAGCAGGTCAAAAAATTCGGCAAGTCAAACGATTTGATTGAAAGACTCAAAAGCGATGCGGCTTTTGCAAAAGTGGACTTCAAAAAAGTCCTGAACGCCGGCGATTACATCGGCAGAGCGCCACAGCAGGTAAATGATTTCGTAACTGAAGTGGTAAAACCGACCATCAAAAAATATCGCGGAAAACTTAACAAGAAAACAGAGTTAAAAGTTTAAAGAAACAGCGTGGGCTAAAGCCCACCCTACACAAGCTAATGGAAGACATAAGTTATGACCAGACAAGAACTTGCAAGACGCGTAAAAGAAACATCGTATCTCGAAGGAGATTTCACTCTTAGAAGCGGAAAAAAGAGCAAATATTATATGGATAAGTATTTGTTCGAAACCCAGCCGGACATTTTGAAGGCTCTGGGCGAGGAATTTGCGAAGTACGCGACAAGCGATGTTACGCTGATCGCAGGTGCCGAGCTTGGCGGCGTCGCGCTGGCGGCGGCAACAGCGATGCAGACGGGCAAAAAATGGATTATCGTCCGTAACAGCAAAAAAGATTACGGCACAAGCAAAATGGTCGAGGGCGTTTTGAAAGCTGACGACGTGGTTCTGCTCGTCGAGGACATCGCGACCACCGGCGGGCAGGTTCTCGAAGCGGCGAAGATAATCACCGAAGCAGGTGCGAAAGTGAAAAAGATTGTAGCTGTTATCGACCGCAAACAGGGAGCAAGAGAAAATATTACCGCAGCAGGCTATGAATTCGAGAGCATTTTGACGAAAGAAGACCTCGGCATAAAAAACTGATTTATTTTGTTGAATCAGGAATATTTTCCAGGCCTTGTTGAGCACGAGGTTCATTCGGGTTCAATGCAAGGGCTTTGTGATATTCAACAGCAGCCTGCTCAAATTTCCCTTGTTTCAATAAAATGTCGCCGAGTGCACATAATGCATCCGTATCATTCGGCAGAAGTGTTAAAATCTCACGATATTGAATTTCGGCATCTTCGAGAAGCCCATTATTAGTCAATGCCATAGCTAAATTGTAGTGCATACCAATATCATTTGGTTCAATCGCCGAAGCCTGAGCAAAATGTTCAATAGCTTCATCAAGTTTGCCCTGTTGAGCAAATACTATAGCCAGATTGCTGTGCGCTTTGGCATATTCGGGCTTAATCTGCAATGCTCTGCTATATTCATCAGCCGCCTGATCAAATTTGCTCGTGGCAAGCATAATGTTTCCAAGGTCATAATACGCCTCGGCATTTTTCGGGTTAAGTCCGATAGCTTTTTTGTGACAAACTATAGCTTCATTCAGTCGGCCAACTGAAGCGAGGGCAACGCCAAGATTATTGAAAGTTGTTGCATCAGGTTTGAATTTAACGCCCTCCTGCAGTTCCTTTATCGCTTCTTCTGCTTTGCCCTGACGGAATAAAAGCGTGCCAAGGCCGGTATGCAAAACGGCTGGATTATTCGTGTTATATTCAAGACCCTTTCTGTAAACAGCAATTGCATCATCAAGTCGCCCCTGCTGGATAAATATCACTGCGATGTGATTATATATAGCTGCGTCATTGGGAGCCAGACGCATCGCATCAGTATAATAAGACATAGCTTCGTCATATTTACCCTGGTCGGCAAAAATCTTACCGATATTCATACGTGCATCAATATCGTTAGGGTCAATCTTCAAAATCTTATTGAAATATTCTACAGCCTGTTCGATATCACCTCTTACAGCAAGAGCGGCTCCAAGATTATTGTTTGCGTAAACAGAACCCGGTGATATTCTCGCCATGCGGGCATAAAGGCTTACCGAATCTTTCCAGTCAGCCAGGTAACTGCGAGTAACAAAGGATTCGCCGACGGCCAAAGACAATATCACTGCTACCAAAGTAATTTTTTTCGCGGGACCCGGAGTTTTGCCGAGGCACCAGATTAAAAAAGCCGCAAGTGCCATCAGCAATCCGATAGCGGGAAGATAAACATATTTATCGGCGGCGACAGCATCGCTGAACTGTAGTGTCTGCATCGTTGGAAAAACCATCACAAAGAAAATAGCGAAACCAGTCGCCGCGGCCCGCACCCAGCGAAGCGATATCACAAGCAAAATAATTAACAGACAACTGCCTGCGACACCGGTCATTACCGCAGGATTGGCAAAACCAAACGGCACAGGAAACGGATAATGCGAGGTAAGGTTAACAGGCCAAATCATTTTAGAGAGATAGAAAACGATATCATGACAAATTAAAAACGGAATCCTGGCGAAGCCATAAGTTTCGGGAGTAATTATCGAGGCAGTGCGGGCCTGAGAAATATAGGTTATAACGGCAGAGACGCCGGCGATAATAAAGATGGGCAGCTTTTCCAAAATATTTTTCCAATTCAGCCGGTTTAACGGCCAAAAATCCATCAGCAGCAGCATAACAGGCAGCGGTGTACTGGTCGGTTTGGCTATTAGCGACAGCACAAACATAACAGCACAACCGATAAACGCTTTTGAACTTCCCTTGCGAACGTAACGGACGTAAAAAATCAAACTCAAAAACGTGAAGAAAGCCGCAAGCAAAGTTTTTCGTTCTCCTATCCAGGGAATCGGTTCGACTGTAAGAGGGTGAACACCAAAAAGCAGACCAACAGCGGCAGCAATCCAAATATTACCAAACAATTGGTATAATAAAATAACAATAAGCGCAGTATTTGCGATATGGAATACAAGACTTGTCAGATGAAACTGCCTTAGATAATTTTCCGGGCCTCCGATTTTGTAATCGAGCATCAAAGAAATCATCGTCAGTGGCTGATAATACCCCTGTACGATAGAAGGCTCAAGCACTTCAGTAAGAAATCGTTTGGCTGAATCCCAACTCGGATTTCGAACAAGATGATTATCAACAAAGTACATCAGGTCATCAATTGATATGGCTTGAGCCGACAATGCAGGCCAATGCGCTATAAGAACAGCGGCACAAACTGCAATAATCAAAACGATAATTAATCCTATTTTCGAGATTGACTGCATAAATTCTCCATCAGATGAATAATTTGACCAGCAATTGCGGTTTTCCCGGCAGATTGCATTTTTATCCATTTGCCGTCTGTTATTTTTATCTGCACTTCCGTATTTTCACTGCCTATCGCCAAAGGTGTATTGGCGATTATCATATCGAGATTTTTATCTTTTAATTTCTTTTCGGCATTTTTCCGCAGATTTTTGTCCTCGAGAGCGAACCCGGAAACAATTTGATTCCTTTTTTTGTTTTTTCCCGCCCATTTCAAAATGTCAGGTGTCGGTTTTAATTTTATTGTCAAATCCGTGTTCGACTTTTTGATTTTTATCTTCGATTTTTTAATCGGCGTATAATCCGATACTGCCGCTGCCATAATCAAACAATCACATTTTTTAAAATGCTTTTTAACGGCTTCAAACATTTCATCGGCACTGACAACTTCCTCAATTTTTAATTTTGAATTTTTAATTTTGAATTGAGGATTTTTAGCAGTTGTTATCAATGTTACTTTGTGGCCTGATTTTAATGCGGCATTTGCCAATGCGAAACCCATTTTACCGCTGCTGGCGTTTGTGATAAACCGCACGGGGTCAATATACTCCCTCGTTCCCCCTGCTGTAATCAGGAAATGCGATCGGTTTGATTTCATTTATTTTTTCGTCATTTTTTCAAGACGTTTTATGATATCGGCAACTTCCGACATTCTGCCGATACCTTCCGTTCCGCAGGCCAGTCTTCCTTTTTCCGGGCCGATTGTTTCAAAGCCCATTTCATTTAATGTTTTTACATTCCACTGGACGGCGGGATTTTGCCACATTTTTTCATTCATCGCCGGGGCAAAGAGAATTTTCTTCTGCCAGCAGGCACACAATACGGTACTAAGCAGGTCGTCACAGATGCCGTTTGCGGCCTTGCCGATGATATTCGCTGTTGCGGGCGCAACGACAACAACATCGGCGCTGTCGGCAAGACGGATATGCCCGATTTGAAAGCCCTGCGGATTTTCCCACATACTCGTATAAACTGCCCGGCCTGTTACCGCCTCAAAACTTTTCGGTAAAACAAATTTGCAGGCGCTTTCAGTCATAACAGTATCGACATTCGCGCCTGCTGCGGTCAGTTTGCTCGCCAGGTCCACCGCCTTGAACACGGCAACGCCGCCGCTTACGCCAAGCAGAACATTCAAACCTGAAAATGCAGAATCTTTTTTAGCCATCGTCCTGACGCCTATAATTTAGGTAACTCTATTTTTTCCGGTCCTGAAGTATAATCAGGTGTGATTTTGTCCTGCATAATTTCTTCAACGACTATTTCCATCATCGTCTTGCCTTCGGTGTTCTCGATAAGGGGCCTTGAGCCCTCCATAAGCTCTACCATTCTTTTTTGTATAAGAGCCGAGACCTTGAATGCACCGCCGATTTTTTCGAAAATCGCCTTGTTCTTTAACTCATCTATCATGTTTATTCTCCAATTACTTTCTTTATTATCTGTATAATTTCTTCAATCGCCTGGGGGAGGTCTTCGTTAATAACCATATATTCATAATGCTGCCAGGCAGCAGCTATTTCAATGCCTGCACGCTGGAGCCTTTTTTCAACATCTTTTTCATCATCTCTGCCGCGGCCGTTAATACGTTTTTGAAGTTCGTTATGCTTCGGCGGCAGAACAAAAATAAGTTTTGCGTCGGGATACAGCCTTTTTACCTGCTGGGCGCCCTGGACATCAATCTCAAGTATTACCGTCTTGCCATTATTAAGAGCCTGTTCGAGTTTATCCTTCGGCGTACCATACAGGTTTCCGAACACTTCGGCATATTCGATAAAATTCCCGGCCGCTATCTGTCTTTCAAATTCAGCCCTGTCGATAAAATGGTAATGCTTACCATCCTCTTCGCCGGCCTTTTTTTCACGCGTCGTAGTCGATACGCTCAAATAAACATCATCAAGCTGTTTAATCAACTGGTCACATATAGTGCTTTTGCCTACTCCGCTGGGACCACTTATGACGAATATATGCCCCCTGACAGGTTTTTGTTCCAGGTTACTCAATGTTTTGCACCTGCTCCTTGATTCGTTCAATGCACGATTTTATTTCAACCACATCAAGGCATATTTTCGAGTCCGAAGCCTTACTGGCTATCGTATTGGCCTCGCGAAGCATTTCCTGGGATATGAAATCAAGTTTCCTGCCGGCATAGTCGCCAGTCTGACAGTTCGCAAGGAACTGCTCAAGATGAGAACTTAATCTGATAATTTCCTCACTTATATCGCTTCTGTCGGCAAACAGTGCCACTTCCCTTGCGAGAGTCGCGCTGTCAAGCTCAAGGCGGGCATTTGCCAAAAGTTCTTTAACACGACAGGCGAGTCTATCCTGATATTCGCCGGTAACAATTTTACCGCGTACTTTAATTCCTTCGAGCAGGCTGCTTATTCGACTGCATTGCTGCTTAAGGTCTTCAGTGAGCGACTGGCCTTCCTGAGCCCGCATTTTTTTGAGCTGCTCGACAGCCTGTCCGGTCACATTAAGGACCGCTTTGCGTAATTGTTCAGCCTTTTCGTTCTCCGGCTCCTGCGGTCTTACAACGCCCGGCAACAAAAGCAGGTCGGCAAGATTTATTCCGCACTGCACGCCGCTGCTGCACTGAACGCCGTTAAGCTTTTCCACATAGCTTTTCAGGGCGGAGGAATCTATTTCGTACATCGGCTCGCCGCTGACGTTTTTATACCGCAGAAAATAATTAACCGCACCGCGATAGATATTGGCCCGCAGAAGCTTTTCGATATCATGCTCGAGAAAAGCCGTAGATTCCGGCACCCTGATGCTCGGCTTGAAATACCGGTTATTAACCGTTTTTATTTCAACAGCATAGCTTACGCCGTCTATCTCACGGCAAATACGGGCAAATCCTGTCATACTATTTAACATATATCGCGACCTTTATTTAGCAGATGCCGGAGTATTCGATTCCGGAATCTGACTGTTTTCTGATTGCTGACTCTGTGCCTGCTGTTCGGTTTGGAGAAGCTGGTCGGTGTCAACAGGCATCGCAGGCGCCGAAACAGGCGCTGCGGGCTTCTGCCCCTGGAGATACTCGCTTGTCTGCGGTTTGAACCATTTAGCCGCAACGACGCTAAGCACCAGCCATACCGCCACGAGACTAATCGTGACCCATGTTAGAAAATCACCGGTCTTTGTTCCGAGCAGTGAATTGCTGATTCCGCCGAACGCGCTGCTGAGTCCGCCGCCGCGGCCTTTCTGTATCAGAACAAGAAGCACCATTGCCACTGCCACAAAAAGCCAGATACCGACAACAATTTTCATTACAAACGGTACCGTTGCCAAAACAAAATCCATCATATTTATTACCTCTATAAAATTTTAAATTTATTTTTAAATTATTTATTTCTTCGCCTGTGCGGCGGCTTTAACCATCGCGGCAAAATCATCAGCCTTAAGGCTTGCGCCTCCGACAAGCAATCCGTCAATGTCCGGCTGAGCCATCAATTCGGCAGCGTTGTCCGGTTTCGCCGAGCCGCCGTACTGGATTATAATCTGCTCGGCAAGCGCCTTATTATACATCGCCGAGATTAACTGTCGAATCATTAAATGTACTTCCTGAGCCTGAGCCGGAGTAGCGTTAAGGCCGGTGCCGATTGCCCAGACAGGCTCGTAAGCGATTGTTACAGCCTTTGCCTTTTCGGCGGTTATTCCAGCCATACCTTTTTGTATCTGCTCTTTGACTACCTGCTCGGTTTTGCCTGCTTTTCGCTCTTCAAGAAGCTCGCCGACACAGAATATCGGCAGAAGACCTGCGTCTATCGCAGCGATAAGTTTTTTATTTATAAGCACATCGGTTTCTTTAATAACGTGCCGTCTTTCGGAATGGCCAATGAGCACATTTTTGCAGCCGACATCCTTTAACATCTGGCAGCTTACCTCGCCTGTGAAAGCGCCTTTCGCTTCGAAGTAAACATCCTGCGCGCCGAGGCCGACATTCGAAGAGCCGAGCGCGTTTTTCACTGCCGCAAGATAAACAAAAGGCGGACAAACTGAAACGTCAACATCCGCAAGCAGACTTTGACATTTTTCCGCTACGCCTTTTGCAAGCTCAACGGCACTTTTGCCGTCCGTATTCATCTTCCAGTTGCCGCCTATAAACGGTTTTCTCATTATTCTGGTCTCCAAAAATTACTCTAACAATGTATCGCTTTTAGGATAACTGCCCAGCACGGAAAGCTGGAGGCAGTGCTGTTTAACTTCATTCAGGCAGGCGATAAATTTTTCGTCTTTGCGATGGCCCTGACATTCGACAAAGAAATAATATTCGCGCTGTCTCTTTTTGCTCGGTCTCGATTCTATATTAGTCAGGTTGACCTGGCTTTTCTTAAATACATCCAGCACATCCGCCAAAGCACCTGCCTTGTGAGCGGTACTGAACAATATCGAGGTTTTATCTTCGCCGCAGGGCCTTGCGTCTTCTTTACTTATTACAAGAAAACGAGTTACGTTGTTGGCGATATCTTCAATATTCTCGCATATCACTTTTAAGCCGTAGAGTTCGGCGGCAATATCCGAGCCGATAGCAGCGGCAAATTTTTCCTGGGCAGCCATTTGCGCCGCTTTCGCGGTCGAGGCAACAGCTATCGTATTGGCTTCCTTAAAAGTCGTACTGAGCCATTGGCGACACTGAGCAAAAACCTCCGGCTTGGAATAAACTTTCTGAACTTCCTTTAAAGCACAGTTGGCCAAGAGGTTATGATGAATCGGCATAAAAACTTCGGCACAAATCAGAACATTCGTATCGACAAAGGCGTCGAGCGTTTCGACTACGCCGCCGCCGGCGGAATTTTCGACCGGCACAACGCCCAAATCACAATGGCCGCGGCTGACCTCGTCGAATATTCCGCGAATATCCATAACTGGTTCGTACTCAACACTTTGGCCGAATTTGCGAATCGCGGCAGTATGCGTAAAACTGCCCTCGGGACCTAAATAAGAAATCCTGAGAGGACGCTCCAAAAAGAACGAACCGCTCATAAGTTCCCGCCAGACAGCATGTAACGTCTTGTCGGGCAAAGGACCCTTATTCAACTCGGAAACCCGCTGCAAAACCTTTTTTTCACGGTCGGGAGCGTAAATCGGACCATCACCCTTCAATTTTCCGATTTCTATAACTACTTGCGCACGCTCATTTAACAGCTCAACGAGCTTTGCGTCAATCTGGTCGATATTTTTACGTAAATCCTCAAGATTCATTGAGTTACAGCCACAGAGATAATTTATTATTAAAAGCCACAGAGAGCACAGAGGACACAGAGAAAAAGATACCATAACCCTCTGTCAATGTATAAGTTACAAAAACAGAATAAATATAATAAGCCTATAAACCTGCTATGTTTACCACAATCGACACCAGTAGTCAAATAAATTGACCGTCAAGCCCTATACTCATAAATAATTGTTTTCCCTCTTGACAAAATACGGTATTTGTGGTATAATACTGTCCAATAATGGGAGATAGGGAGAAACTTCGGAATCTTAACTGAGTTTTAATCCAAGTTTCAGGAGTAGAGGCCGTGAAGAAGAAGTTTCTTTTTGCAATTCTAATTGTTATTTTCACCGTCAATAATTTCACTTTTGCATACCTAAACGTTATAGACCTTGGTACTCTCGGCGGAAATACCAGTAGCGCCGGCTCAGTGAATAACAATGGCCAAATCGCAGGCTACGCAAAGAACAGTTCCGGCAAATACCTTGCTTGTCTTTTTGACTCAACAGGAAATGGAGCCAATATCGACCTTGGAACCCTTGGCGAATTAGGGAGTGAGGCATTATCAATTAATAATCATGGCCAAATTGTAGGCTGGGCTCGTAACTATCCCTTCCGCGACCGTGCTTGCGCCTGTTTTTTCGACCCGACTGGAGGCGGAGCTAATGTGGACCTCGGAACTATTGCCGGCTATGCAAACAGTGAAGCCCGTTCTATCAATGACAACGGACAGATTGTAGGTTCGTGTTTTACAACAGGAAGTTCGCCTTCTTCAATTATTTACCGCGCCTGTCTTTTTGACTCGACAGGCAATGGGGCCAATATCGACCTTGGCACACTCGGCGGCAACAGCAGCAAGGCCATCTGCATAAATAACAGCAACCAAATTGCAGGTTATGCAAGAACGGATTCCGGCTATGAGCATGCGTGTCTTTTTGACCCAACTGGAAATGGAGCCAATATAGACCTTGGAACCCTTACAGGCAATTACAGTGCAGCTTATGCCATAAATAATAAAGGCCGAATTATCGGCGATGCTGACTACCAACCCTGTCTTTTTGACCCAACAGGGCAAGGCAATAATATTAACCTCAGCAGTCTCATAGATCCCGCTTCAGGCTGGACATTGCTTATGGTCAATGGAATAAATGATAACGACTGGGTAGTGGGAATAGGAGCTCACAACGGCCAACTACACGGAGTTCTGTTTGTGATACCTGAGCCAATGACAATTGCTCTATTGACTTTAGGCGGATTGGCAGTAATTAGCAAAAGAAAAACAAAAATTTAAAACAATAAACTCCCAATATTCCGCCGTCGTTAAAACTATGGCGGACAAGAAACTTGAGGGCTTTCGGATTACATTAGATTTTTTACGGTATATTGCGCAAGAGACTGGCGGTAATTATCGGTAATCTGCTTTATGACGGCAGATTCGTCGCCGGGGGCGGCACCTTCGACGGCAAATGAAGCCTTTGCGACGGCATCGTAAATATCAGATAGTTTTACATTCTCTGAATTTGTGGCGGGAGCGTAGCCGGCGGCAGGTTCGCTTATTCTCAGCAGCAAGCCGGATTTTACAAGATGATTCAAAACCTTATCGGTGAAATCGGCAGGAAGATTCAACTGGCTGCAGACAAGCTCCGGCGGGACTGGAACGTTTTGGGTTTCGAATTTAGCGCAGATAAATTTCATAACGTTTATTAACTGCATATCCGTGGCGAGGAAATATTCCTGACGGCGAAAGGCGGCGGCTTTTTCGGCCTGCTCGATGGTCGTTAAATTCTGGGTCGTAAAAGTAAGCTGAAGACCGAAAAGAACGATGAGCCAGGTAATGTAAATCCATAAGACCGCCAGAGGAATAAGGCCGAGGACGCCATAGATTTTGCTGTATGGGATAAATTTGACATAAACGCCGAAACCCCATTTTGCGAGCGTCCAGACAAGAGCGGCAACGAGTGCGCCCCAAAAAGCGGCTTTGGCGGAAACTTTAGCGTTTGGCATAAGTATATAAAGTGCAAACAGGCCGGCAAAGGCAACGACAAACGGGACGAGCGGCGCTATGTACGTAAAAACGCCATGGGTGAAATGAGAGGTAATGCTGTAACGTGCGTTGACGTAAACGACGACGCCGAAAAGCAAAGGGCCGAGAGTGAGAAAGGCCCAGTAATTCGAAACTCTCTGGACGAAATTTCGGCCGCGGGTTACGCCCCATATCGTGTTAAACGAATTTTCGATAGTGATTAAAACCATAATGGCGACCCATATAACAATCAGGCTGCCGACAACTGTAATAGAGCCTGTGTTTAAATTTTCATAATAGGAAGCTGTAAACTCATCGAATTTCTGCGCGAGATTAATTTTTTTTTCAGGGTCGTTAGGGTCGGCGGTGTATTGAATATTTTTCAGGAAAGTCTGCTCGTAAACAAAATTCTTCAGGGGGTCGCCGATTTTTTCAAAGGCGCCGATAGAATGAAAAAGAAGCAGCGTTACAATCGCAAGCGGGACAAATCCGAAAATCGTGTTATACGAAAGAACCTTTGCCTGGATATAGGCCTTGTTTTTGACGAGGAGTTTTATGCACTGGGGCCAGAGCCTTATCTGGAAAATCAAAAAACGCGTAAATTTACTCAGTTCATGAGTCGGCGTAGATAATAATTTTTCGAACATATCGCGTTCCTTTATTTAAATATTTTCTGCAGCTGATTTTCAAGTTCCTGCTTAAGCTGATCCTGAAGGAGCTGGCCCATATCGATTTCGGGCTTGTTAATTGTTCCTTTCAGGGGCAGCTTAACTCTCTGGCCGTTGCGGGTAAACGGCAGAGTAATGGTCATCTGCATGGATTTATCGAGGCCGATATGGCCGCTGAAATTAATGCTCTTGCCTCCGAGGTTCATCTGCATATCGTCGTAACTAAGAATACCATTTTCAAGAACAAACCGCGTAGGCAGAACGGCAATATTGGCATCGGGGGAGATACCTGAAAGCTGGGCAATCTGGCCCAGCAGGGAAGAGCCGCCGAGGTGCATATCGTCGATGGTAAGCGTGCCCGTAATTTGAGTGGAGTTCTGATAGCCCGACTGGAGAGGAAACGCCAGTTTTTCACAATCGAAACTCAGGACGCCTGAAATATCGGCGGCATCGGCAAAAAGAGGATTGACATACCGCAGAAGCGTATCGGTAACCTGACGGGTAATCTGAATTCTATCGAAAATCTTAACTGGTGCGGGAGTTTTGAGCATCGCAGGCTTGTCCTTGAAATTCGCGGATGCGCCAAAATTCAGTTTGCCTTCGTTGACAACCGTTGAAAACGGAGCGATTGTCATAAGGCCGTTGTCAATGTTAATATTGAACTGGCTTTTGCCGATATTGAGACCCATATACTCGGCACTGTCAAAGCCGAACGATGTTTTGGCGTTCATATTCGACGTGAACAGAGCGGGCTGCTGTTTCGGATAAGACGTTGTAAACGTTACCGAATCGCTCCTTTTGCCTGTCGCGGAAAAACCGCTGGGCATAAACGGAGCAATAAGCGAGCTTGCGGCGGCCAGGTCGTAATCGGCCTTGAGCGAACCTTCGGTCTTTACGTTTTGGCCCGATTCGGCATTGGTGAGTTTGCCGGACAATTTTATCTGCGGGCTTGTGAGCAAAAGTTTCTCAATCGTGTAAATTTTCGCGGTGGTATCGAATCTTCCATTGAAGGCGATGTTCATATATTCCTGCGAAAAAGTCTGTTTGCCGGGATAGGCGAGACTGAACTTGTTTATCGCTATCTGTTTTGTCATCGCATCGACGATGTTGTCCTTTATATTCAGAGCGATATCGCCCTGCATTGAGCCGGCAAACTGCGACTGCGGGTCAACGCCCGCAAAAGTCCGCAGATACTGGCCGGCCTTGTCAAGCTCAAGAGCCATATCCGCCTTTATCTGAATCTGGCCTGCCGCGTTCGAGCCGAACGGTATTCTCGAATCTTTCAGATTTATTTTACCTGCCGAGGCGACAATGTCGGCGGAGTTGACGGTAAGCTGTTTGTTTTCAGTATCGCAGGTGAAATCAAATTTGATATTGGCGGCAGGTTCTGAAATTACGCCGCCGTCAGGCATTTTCACAAAAAGATTACTGAACGCTCCGGAGCCGGTGCTGCTGAGAATCCCTTTGACCAGAGAACCGCGGCCTGCAAGATTGACATCGCCGGTGAGAGTCTGTCTTATTTCGATAAACTGTCCCACGTCGCTCTGCATTTTTGCAAGGTCGACGTCGGCGGTATAATTCATATTGTCTGTCGTGCCGTTAAGTTTGGCCTTTACAAAAGCCGAATCGACGTCAAATCTTTCAATCGTTATTTTATCTCCCTGCGAGGTAATCTTTGCGTCAACTTCCACAGGCTTTGAAAGAACCATCCGTTTTACGGGGAAATTTCCCTCGAGCGCCCATAACTTGACTTTGCCGGTGAGGGTTCTTTTTCCGTTTTGAGCTTCGGTGTTTATGTCGCCGCTCAGCCTGCCGAAGTTGATATCTAAATCCTGTTTGAATTTCGCTATTGTTTTTACCTGTTTGAATGTTTTGGCGACATCGCAATCGAATGTCGCCTGCAGGGTATCGGCGGAATCTGCCTTCATAAAATCTTCAAAGCTGCGAAGGGTTTTCGGTACGGTTCCTTTTATATCTGCATCCAAACCATCGGCCCGGATTTTGAGCCGGTCGATATTTATCGCCTTTTCAGTCGTGCTGAGCTTGACATCGGTCTGAAATTTCGAAGTCTGAATCCGGTCGCCTTTGAGTACGGAGCCGGATATATCGAGATTGCCGGCGTTAATTATTCCCTGAAGATTTTCAAACTGACCTTTCTGGATTTTGGCGTCCACGACGGCTTTTACCCTGCCGCTTGTTGTCATATTTACATCGAAAACCTTAAACAGCGGCGCAAGAGTCGAAAGGTCAAGGTCGTTGACTTCGAGCGAAACGTCGCCTGTCGTATCGGCAAGCGACCATTCGTTTTTGCCGGTTTTTATTTCTCCAGAAGCGTTAATTTCAGAAACCTCGTTGGCCGAGGCAATAGCCATCGAAATATCAAAGCTGCTCTTGCTGCCAAGCGGCCTTACGGCAAGTTTACTGTTTATATCTCTCAGCTCGAGAGTGCGCAGAATGTCGTTGGCGTCCGGCGCGGTGATTTTGAAATTGCCGCCGTTTATAGTCAGGTTTATATGGTCGATTGCAAGCATAGCAGAAGAAGGCTGGGCCTTCAAGGCCTGCGCCTGCGCGGCGTTTTCCTGTGAAAGCAGAAGCGTGGAAGATGGAGCCTGTGTTTTTTTCCGCGCACACTCGCCGCCCATATTTATCAGGACCTGCGGCTGGTCTATAACGGCCTGGTCAATCGACAATCTGCCGCCCAGCAGCGCGATATAACTCGGACGAGCGGCGACCTGATTTGCGGTTATTTTCGTACAGCCGGCAGTGTCGGTAAAATCCAGCTTTTGCGCCCTTACGCCGTCGAACCAGCCCATCGAGAGCGAGTCTATTTTGACTTTGCCATCAATGACGCTGTTTATCCTGCCGAGAATCATAGTTTTGCCGCTGCTGCTGGACAGATACACGGGAACAGCAAAAAACAGGATTAAAAAGAACAAACATAAAAAAGCGAGCATCCATAGAATAATTTTCTTTACGGAAATTTTTGAACGTTTTTTTCCCTGTGAATTATTTTCGGTCTGCATTTTTTACCCCTCACAAAAGAAACTCAAAACGGCAAAATCAGCTTTCCATAACTTCATCTGTTTTTAGTTTTATGGATTTGTCGATTCTGTCAGTATATATTCTTGTAAGTTCATCCATTTCTTTTTTGCCGTGGTCACGGTCGTCTTCTGTTAAAAGTTTCGCCTTCTGGTCGTCATCAAGTTTTTTATTGGCATCCCGCCGTATGTTTCGGATACTGACTTTCGACTGTTCGCCAAGCTGTTTGACCTGCGCGGCGAGCTGTTTTCTTCTTTCGCCCGACAACGGCGGAACACTCAGCCTGATGATTTTGCCGTCCGACATCGGAGCGATGGAAAGGTCGCTGCTTTTAATCGCTTTTTCTATGTCCTTTATGGAGGCGGGGTCAAACGGCTTTATGACAATCATACTCGTCTCCGGAATCGAGAGCGTCGCAATTTGTTTCAAAGGCGTCGGGGTACCGTAATATTCGACCCTGAGATTTTCAACAAGTCCGGTGGACGCCCTGCCGGTTCTGACAGTTTTGAATTCACTCATTAGAAATTCAAACGCCTTTTCCATCATGTTTTTGTGCTCATTGATAATTTTCTGAGTAGGCATAATCGGCTCCTGTAAATTAAGAAATAATCGTTCCTATCTTCTCGCCTAAAAGGGCTTTTGTGATGTTGCCTTTCTGGAAAATATTCAGAACAATAACCGGAATTTTGTTTTCATCGCACAGGCTTATGGCCGAATGGTCCATTACCCGAAGATTTTTTTTCAGAATATCCTGATAGGCAAGCTTGTCGAAGAGTACGGCGTTGGGATTTTTGATCGGGTCATCGTCATAAACGCCGTCAACTTTTGTCGCCTTGATAAGCACATTGGCGTCAAGCTCGGAAGCTCGAAGAGCGGCGCAGGTATCGGTGGAAAAGAAAGGATTTCCCGTTCCACCTGCCAGGATAGCGACTATTCCCTGCTCCAAATGACTTATCGCCTTTCTGCGTATGAACGGCTCGCAGATGGCTGAAACTTCTATCGCACTCATGACCCGCGTCGGCTGGCCCATTTTTTCGAGAGTTTCCTGCAAAGCGCAGGCATTGATGACGGTTGCGAGCATTCCCATATAGTCGGCCGTGTGGCGCGGAATATGACTTTTTTTGCTGAAGGTCTCGCCCCTGAGAAAATTGCCTCCTCCGACAACGATAGCTATTTGAGTGCCGAGTTGTTTTATCTGGATAATGCGCTGGGCAATCGAAGCAAGCTGTTCCCCGTCAATACCAAATCCGCCTGTTTTGCAGAAGCTTTCGCCGCTGAGTTTCAGCAGGATACGTTTGTATTTTAATTCGTCCATCCTTGTTCCTGTCTTTTTACAGTAAACCTATAAAAAAAGCACCGGTTTTTCCGGTGCTTATTATATTACCCGATTGCGAATCGGACAAATGCTTTTATTTTTGCCGTTCCTCCGGCCGTTTTTGCAGTATCGGCAAGAATCTTTTCAACGGGAACCTTTTCGTCCTTAACAAAGCCCTGAGACAAGAGGCAGTTTTCCGCGAAAAACTTATTCATTTTGCCATCTACGATTTTATCAATGATATTGGCAGGCTTGTCCTTTACCTGGTCGGCCGCAATGGCTCTTTCACGTTCGACTACCTCGGCCGGAATACCCGATTTATCGAGCGACAAAGGATTTATAGCCGCGATGTGCATCGCGATATCTTTTGTAATCAGTTTAAACTGCTCATTATCGGCAACAGCCTGCGTGCTCGTCTCCAACTCAATCATAACGCCTATTTTGCCGTTGAAGTGAACGTAAGTAGCTATGCTTCCTGTGCCTTTGAGCGTTAATTTGGCATAATTTCCGACTTCAGTTTTTTCGCCTGTTTTGCTTACGCATTCGGTTATCACATCAGCAAACTTTTTGCCGCTGCTGTCAGTATTGAGCAGATTTTCAACGCCGTCGGCAGCTTTGCAGGCAAGCAGATAATCTTTCATTATCTCGGATGTTGCAACGAAGGCGTCGGTTTTCGCGACAAAATCAGTCTCGCAGCAGAGCGTGGCCATCGCGGCTTCTTTGCCGTCCGGGCTCGCAACACATATTACCTTACCTTCGGTGGTTTCCTTGTCCGCCCTTTTGGCAAGAGTTGCCAACCCCTTTTTCCTCAGCGAGGTCATTGCTTCTTCGAGGCTTCCATTACATTCTTCGAGAGCCTTTTTACAGTCCATCATTCCCTGTCCGCTCATTTTGCGAAGCTTCATAACCAATGCAGGTGCTATTTCTGCCATTTTAAAAAATCTCCTGAACCTTAAATATAGTATTTACACAAAGGCCGTACCTTTTATCCGGGTACAGCCTTGTTTTGCCGTTTTTAAGCCTGTGCGGATGGGCCTGCTGCCGGGGCCGGTGCAGGTGTTTCAGCCTCTGCCGTTTCGCCTGCCCTTGCAAGCGACCGCCTGCGAAGACGCGGCTTGTGAGCATCGTCAGTTTTGCCCGTGGCCCTGTACATAGTTTTGCCTTCGGCAACCGCTGAAGCAAGCTGGCCGATTATAATATCGATTGCCTTTACCGAATCGTCATTGCCTGGTATCGCTATGTCAACCATATCCGGGTCCGAATCAGTATCGATAATGCCTATTGTCGGAACACCCATTTTCTTGGCTTCACGAAGGGCAAGAAGTTCTCTTTTTACGTCAACGACCACAATAATCCCGGGTATCTGGTTCATTTTTCGAACGCCCTCAAGGTTCGATTTAACCTTGCGAAGTTCGCGTTTGAGAGTCGAAGCGCGTTTCTTGCTTTCAGACTCAATCGAGCCGTCAGCCGACATGGCCTCAAGGTCGTCGAGTCTCTGAATCCTCGAATGGATGGTTCTGAAATTCGTAAGCGTTCCGCCCAGCCATCGTGTGGTTACATAATGCATCCCTGTCGTTTCGGCGGCGCCTTTAACCGCTTTTTGTGCCTGTCTCTTGGTTCCGACAAACACAACATCCCTGCCACCGGAGACAATATCCTTTAAAAGCTTTTGGGCAAGGATAATGCCGCGGAGCGTCTCGCGGACGTTAATGATATGAACCATACCCTTGCGGGCATAAACATACGGTTTCATTTTGGGATTCCATCTGCTGACGGTATGTCCAAAATGCACACCGGCAGTAATCAAACTACGAGCCAGATCGTTAGCCACTAAATATGACCTCCAAAAACAATATTTATTCTTATACTATCTCCGCAAACTTAGAGAACAAAACAATTTACTTTACCCGGCCTGTACTGTCAAGTTTTTTTGTCTGGTTTAATTCCGATAAATTGGGACTTAAAAACCCCTGTTTATTCACTTTTTCCTTGATTTTTCGTCTTTTTTGAGTATAATATGACAATTGGGTGACGGATTATCCTCTCAGTAATAATCACTTTTATATCAGGAGTTGGAAGAAGATGTTCTTGGGAGACAGAAGAAGAGTGTATTTCTGCATTTTGGCAGGGATTCTGCCTGCGGTTTTTTTGGCAAATCCGTCTTTAGCCATCTCTGCCGGCCAATCTGAAGTTGTTACACCCTACAGTTTAACTTACCCATCGCTCGGTTACTCCGATGTTGACAAATTGAATAACGGTACCGGTTCGTGGTCTTCAAACTACTATGATGACCTGAATTCAAATAATAAACACGACCCCGGCGAACCTTTCTCTGACAGCGCCCAGGACGGATGGAAACAAGCGTCCGACAACTCCTGCTGGCTTGCATCAGCCTGCAATATGATCGAGCAGGCAGGACTTGCCGCCAGCGCAGAGTCGCTCTATGCAGATTACGCACTGAACGGCGTGCCGGACGGGGCCGGCAATATTCTGACATGGGATGAAGGCGGTTTTCAGGAATATGCCATCAGGTATTTTAAAAATCAGAATCCGCAACTCTGCGCAAATCTGCAAATCCAGACGTTCGTGGGAACAAACTATACATTCAGCGGCAACGGAGTATTTGCGTGGGAAGATATCAACCCCCTTCTGACGGTTGAAACATATCTGGCCCAGGGCGGACAGGTAGGAATAGGTATGTGGCCGCTGATAAATAGTACGGGCCAGCACGCGGGAGGTCATGCCTTAACTATGCAGGAGTTAGATGCGGATACTTTTATCTGCACCGATTCCGACAAAGACAGAGATTACATAAATGGTGCCGGCGACCTTAATACTTATAACAACGTCTGCTTCGGCCCGGTGTCTTCCGGCGGTCATAATTATTACGGCTGGTATAATGACTTTTACAATGGCTATATCGGCCACTATCCCGTTGGGGATTTCGGATATATCTGCGCAATAACGATACCTGAACCGGCTACTATCCTGCTGATACTCTCGGCTATCGGTCTTTCAAGTTTAAAACGCAAAATGTAACGCAAAATCTGAAATAAGATTTTTTCTGTTGCACACAAACCAAATCTGAAATATAATATAATTACTGTCTGTATAACAAGTTACCATAATCGCAAACGGACTTAAGATATGGCCAAAGAAAATTCACAAGCCCAGCGGGACCCGCTGGTAATTCTTGCCTCTACGGACAGTTCGGCCTTTCTGCTGCTCTACGATATATATTATGAAAAAATATTCCGCTACTGTGCCGACCGTCTGCGTTCAAAACAAATCACCGAGGATATGACAAGTATGATTTTTATCCGGGCCGCCGGAAATATCCGCCGGTTCGGCGGCAAAACAAGAACGGAATTTTCCGACTGGCTTTTGACCATCGCAACAGACCAGGTAAATAGTTACTTAAAGGAAAAACAATTCGCGGACATCATAAACAAACTCAAACCGGAATCAATCGAGACTATAGACTCCGGTCACAAAGAAAAACTCCGCGCAAAAATACTCCCGGCTTTCAACACCGCCGGGGCTGAAAAAGGCCAACTGCTTTTATATTTTGCCGCTGCCGCTGTAATACTGATTGCGGCGGGCATTTTACTGTCGTCGAAAAAGTCCGTACAAAAACCGGTTTCTGTCGTTACACCTGCTCCTGTAAAAAAAATAAATTCGCCGCCGCCGGCACCCCGTCTCGAAAGGACAGCACAGCCTGTCGAAAAAGAAGAAACTATCGAACCTGACGATTTCAATGCGGTCGAAGAAAAAGCGGATGAGTCCGCGAAAATTAAAATCGGCGGAATCGTCAAAAATCAGCAGTCCGAACCAATAGAAGGTGCGGCGGTAAGAGTGCTTGTCAGGTTCGGCGAAAACACAAATACATCGAATATCAGCCTGCTGGGCACATTTAAAACAGACGCCAACGGTATCTGGCGATGCGGCAGTTTCCCGGAAGACACATACTATGTTTCAATAATGGCAACACATCCCGATTACACTCAATCGGAAAATTATCAGCCTGAAAACGCCGAACAGTTAAAAAACTTTTCGTTCGAGATAATTCTCGAAAGAAGCATTACAGTTACCGGCAGAGTACTCGACTGGGAACAGAGACCTTTACAGGCGACTGTAACGAAAGGCCCCTTCAGCGAGGATCGCAAAAATGCCGTAACCTGCGACGCGAACGGCTGGTTTCGCTTTAATAATGTAACGGCCGGGGTCGAAGTATTTACCGCTCAAAGCGCCGGCGCGGCGCCTCAGGTGCTTCCGGTAGAAATCAAAGCGGATATGCCGCCGGTGATTTTCAATCTCAAACCTGCGGACGTAATTAACGGAAGAGTTGTCGACGTCAACGGCGAACCGATAAAAGACGCTTCTATCGCAGTTTCATTCTGGCAGGGAACCAGTTCGGTAAGCTTCGAAACAAAAACCGATGCGGGCGGATTTTTCGAGTGGCAGGACGCACCACAAGATGAGGCTTCATTCGACATCCGAAAGAGCGGTTATATGAGCGTTCGCAACTTTGCGATGAAAAGCGGAAACGATTATACGATAACGCTTTTGCCGCCGTTCAGAATCAGCGGCAGCGTAACCAGCAGTCTGCCTGAGCTGCCTGTGGAAACATTTAAAATATCGATTGGTTATTACGACAACGCCAATCTCTCATGGCAGAACGCGAACTCGTCGGCAATTTCCGGAAATAATTATGAAATAATGATAAGCGAGCCGCTTGATTTTCAATTGAAGGCAGAGGCCGATGATTTTGAACCTGCCGAATCGCCGGTTTTTACACCCGACCAAAGCGCCGCAAAATACGATTTTGTTCTCGAGCCGCTTCCGTAACCGTATCGCTCTTCTATCGCCTCTATACTATTTCGCTCAGACATTTACAGAGCGAATCAATTTGCTCTTTCGTATGGCCGAATTGAGCCGATATTCTCAATCTTGCCGTGCCGGGGGCAACGGTCGGCGGGCGAATCGCAACGACAAAAAATCCCTTTTCAAAAAGCTGTTTTGAAATTTCAAGCGTCTTTTCATTGTCGCCGATAATTACAGGAATTATATGACTGCCGCTTGCGGCGGTATCAAGACCGAGACTTTTCAGTTTATCTCTGAGGTAATCTGAATTCTGTTTCAGTTTTTCCCTTCTATCCTTTGCGTTTTTGATTATTTCAACTGCGCAAATCGCAGCGGCGGAATTGGCGACAGGCGGCGCGGTCGTATAAATGAACGGCCTTGCCTTATTGACCAGATAATCAATTACGCATTTATCTGCCGCAACGAAACCTCCGCTGCAGCCGGCGGATTTGCTGAGAGTCGCGACAACAATATCAATTTCATTCAGCAGGCCGAGTTCCTCGGCAAGGCCCGCCCCACTTTCGCCCATACAGCCGAAGGCGTGAGCTTCATCGACAATTAAATACGCGTTATATTTTTTCTTCAGCTCGACAAGTTTCTTTAAATCCGCAAAATCACCATCCATCGAAAAAACACTCTCTGTAACAATGAATTTGCGGTTGTATTCGGGCGAGGCGAGAAATTTTTCAATCCTGCCTGCTTCGACACGAGGCGAGGCGGACTGCGCCCTGTGATAGGTTCTAAATTCCGCTTCCGAACCCTTTGCGGCATCGATAATCGAGGCGTGGTCGAGTTTGTCGAGCAGAATCAGGTCGCCGTTTTGCGGAATAGTCTGCAAAACGGCAAAGTTTGTCATATAGCCGGAAGGAAAAACAAGAGCGGCCTGTTTGCCGAACATTTGGGCCAATTTGTTTTCGAGTTCAACGTGAGGGGCAATTGTGCCGCTGATGAGCCTTGAAGAGGCCGAGCCATAGCCGAATTTGTCCATCGCCTCTTTGGCGGCGGCGATAATCTGCGGATTTGACGCAAGATTAAGGTAGTTATTGCTGCAAAACAGCACTTTTTCGGCATCTCCGATACGTATTACGGTATCGCAGGCAGAATCAATACAGACCGAGACCCGGAGCAAACCCTTTTGTTTAAGCTCGTTAAGTTCGTTTTTAATAAAATCAAAATCAGCCATAAGAAAAAATATAGCCGCCAGGACACCAGGGCACAAAGAAAATTTGATATTATTAAAAAACTTCGTGTCTTTGTGCCTTTGTGGCTATAAATTGATTTTTTCTAATTGCAAACACTAAAGTCTTTCCGATATTATAAGAGACTAATCTATAAGACAATGATTTTTGGATAATATATGAGCGTTTATGACAGGGACTATTACCGGCCGGACTATGAGAATAATACGGCCCGGCCGCAAATGCAATTCAGACTGCCGCAACTGACGCCGGTTGTTAAGTGGCTTTTGATATTGAATGTCAGTATATATCTGCTGAGCATTATCATAAAACCTTTGGGCTGGTTCATTTACGACTGGCTCAGCGTCGATGCGACAAGTACTTTCCGCTCGCTGCAGCTTTGGCGGCTGGTAGGTTATCAGTTTCTGCACGACCTGACGAATCCCTGGCATTTAATTTGGAATATGGTAGGCCTGTATTTTTTAGGTCCAACCCTTGAACGGTTCTGGCAGAGTAAAAAATTCCTTACTTTCTATCTGCTCTGCGGTATAGCAGGCGGCGTGTTTTACCTGATGCTGGCAAATTTCGGCGCAGTTCGGGCCGGTTTTCTGATAGGCGCTTCCGGTTCGATACTCGGAATGCTTGCCGCCTGCGCGATACTCTTTCCGCAGTTTGTAGTGTTTCTGCTTTTCTTTCCTGTGCCGATTCGCATAGCTGCGGTGATTCTGACGTTCTTCTACATCGCAAATATATTTATCGGCTCATCAAATGCCGGAGGCGATGTAGCTCATCTTGCAGGTATGGCCGCCGGGGCAGGATATGTATATCTCTGGCCGAAATTCAAAAACAAATATAAACCTGCATCGCCATCCAACGACTGGGAAAAAAAATTCAGGGCTTACAGCGAACTCCAGAGAGAGGTCGACCGAATTCTGGTTAAGGTCAACGAACAGGGCATTACAAGCCTGACGAAGAAAGAAAAAAAGACGCTCGAAGAAGCGACAAAACTGGAACAGATGAAGAGCAAGTTATAAAAATTCTGCCTAATTTTCTCATTTTCAACACATATTTCGGTATTCTTTTAATTGCAGACCTGTCTGTCCATTAATGGCAGGTTAAAAAGCAGACAAGCCTTAAATTTCAAACACTCAAATTTTTCAATATAAAATGGACGATAAAGACATTTTTGGTTGAGTTAAAAAAAGGTAAGGATATAATTTAATCCACAGTCAAAAAATTGCTGCTGCCGGCTGTGCAGAACGGTTGCCGCAGCAATGTTCGTTCCTGCCATTACTGAGTAGAAGTTTTTTAATGGCAGGACTATGTTGGAAATAATAACACAAAGATAAAAGGAGTTATTATGAAACAAATCGTATTTGTATTGTGCATATCTATTATTACAACCGGTTGTTTTGCTGTTGTCGAACCAAACCAAAATAAAATTGCTAAAGCTGAATCCCCAAAAGAAGCTATCAATTGGGAAAAGGCTTATAAAAAAGAGGCCTACGCCAATCAAATTCTTCAAGCATATAAACTTTTCAACGACCTTGCCATTGATAAGACAAGGGAGACACTTCTCTCGTGTTCGGAAGAGTTGAGAGGCTGGGAATGGTATTACTTGTGGAATGTATCGACTAATGCCGGTTTTTGGCACAAAGAATCTAACGAAGAAGGCACAAGTATAAACATCACACCAAGAGTTTCTCCAAATTCATCTTGGGGACTTCTTGAAGAACAATCGTATTTAGGCGGCGCATTAAAAATTTTGCCCGGCCGAAAGTTTCCTGTGGAGTGCGTTCATTTCAGCAAAGACGGGAAATTATTATATTCTTCTGATTCATGCACGAAAGAAGCTATAAATTATGAAAAAGGACCAATAGCGAGTTCTCTTCCGTCCGAACCTATGATAAGAGTGTGGGATATCGAGACTTCAAAAGAGATTAAACAAATAAAAGTACCTACAGATCGAATACGCAGTTTCTGTTTAAATCCAATTGATGAACAAATCGCGATTTCAAATAGAAAAGAGATAATAGTTACTGACTTAAATGGGACTATATTGAAGAAAAAAGAAGCTCACGGAAAAGTTTCATATGATGCCTCTGAAGAAATTTCGTGGAGTCCCGATGGCAGGTATATAGCTTTTGAATCAAGAACTGAATATGATAACGCAGGTATGATAGAAATATGGGACATCAAAAATGACAAAATTCTACATTCCATTTCATTTAAGAGTGATCAAGAGAATACATTGCCGAATAAGAGAAACAGTATGACAAATTTTGAGTATGACATATATTCTCTTGTATTTAGTCCTGACAGCAAAAAAATAATAGCGGGTATTAATTTTTCCTTTAAATCAAACAAAACTTTAAGAGTTTTAGATGTGCAAACAGGCAGCGAATTGTCAATTTTTGGAGACCAAACTTCGATTGTAACTGATTTGTCGATTAGTCCTGATGGAAAATATATAGCTACATGTTCAGGAGATTCTGTAAATGGAGACAGTGAAATTAAAATATGGGATATGGAAATGGGCAAAGTAAAAAACATTTTGAAAGGTCATTCAGGCAGTGTTGAAAGTGTTTCATACAGTCCGGACGGCAAAAGAATTGTTACCGGGTCAATCGATGGAACGATTAAAATCTGGGATGCAGATTTCGGCAAAGAGCTTTTTAGTATAGGTCAGCAGAACGGAGTACTGGAAAGCTATAAAGCAAAATTCTCACCAAATGGGGAAAAACTGGCAGTATGGGGAGGATGGTCGGGATTTCGTAATACAAATGATATCAGAATACTAACCGCATCTTCAAAAGAGGACGCAGAGAAATGGAAACAGGGGGAAATAAATAAAAGTCAAGCTGCAAAACAGACTAAAGTTTCCGAAGAAGAGGATTTTTTGAATGCAGTTAGAAAGGGGGATAAGGCAAAGTTGAAAGATTACTTTGTTAAAGAAAAATATTGGGGACAATTTTATAGTTCACCATGGGAGCAGGCCATTAAGCTGCATGCTGATGCCAATACGTTCGAACTTTTAATTGAGATGGGAGCCGATGTAAACAAATATGAACCTCTCTGGAAGGCGGTGGAAGCGGGTGATTCAACGGCAGTAAGGGTTTTGGTGGAGCACGGGGCTCAAATGGAAGCAGAAGGGATGAATCATTCTACACCACTTCATCTTGCGGCCAAAAACGGAAACAGGGAAATTGTGGAATATCTTATTGCGCGTGGGGCAGATATCAATAGGTTTAATGATTCAGACGAAACACCTCTCGTTTTAGCTCTTGAAAATGGTCATTTGAAAGTTACAGAACTACTAATAAATAAAGGAGCGGAAGTAAACTTAGAAGTAACTCGTAATCCATTGGATTATGCACGGAAAAATGGATATATCGAAATTGCAAAATTAATCGAGGAGAAAGGCGGAGCGTCGCGCAATGAAATTATGAAAATCTTCGATGCTATAAAATATGGAACAATCGAACAATTACAACAAATTCTGAATGAACATCCTAATTTTGTAAATTCTATGGAAGATTCGAGGACAACACCAATTATTGCAGCAGTGCGTAAAGGTAAAGTTGAAAAGGTAAAGTTGCTGATAGAAAAAGGAGCACAATTAAATCTTGCCGATAAAGATGGTATGGCGCCAATTCATCATGCAGCGGAAAAAGGTGAAAAAGAAATTATAGAAATTCTTGTTAAAAACGGCGCGGATATAAATCTTGAATCCGATGAGGACGAATGTACGGCTCTTGGTTTTGCGATATCAAAGAGGCATAAAGAAGCAGTTGAAGTTCTGCTGAATAATGGAGCCAATATAAATTATCAAAACAATTATCCAGCCTATACACCTCTTCATTTTGCAGTAAAATCTGACAACAATGATATAGTTCAATTTCTCATATCAAAGGGAGCAGATACTAATCGCACAAATTCTCTTGGCGAAACACCATTACATTATGCAAAATCAGAAGCAATGAAACAGATACTAATTTTAAATGGAGGAATTAATTTATCAGATTTGACAAAAGCGATAAAAGATAAAAATTGTGAAAAGATTTCAGAATTTTTAAAAAGAAGCCCCTGCCTTGCCAATTCAGGTTTATATGAAACTTCATTGGAAAAGGCTATTAAAACCGATGATATCGAAATTGTTAAAATGTTTCTCGATGCAGGGGCAGATGTTAACATTAAAAATGGAAATGGAAGATATCCGCTCGAAGAATCACTGGAATACGATGTTAAGGATGCCAATATAGCGATGCTGCTAATAGATAAAGGGGCGAATATAAATGTCAGCGAATGGTATTCGCAAAAAACGCCGCTTCATACGGCCATAGAAAGAGGAAATGTTGAACTTGTCAGGATGTTGCTTGATAAAGGCGCTGATACAAATAAAAAATGCATCAATTACGGCACTCCGCTTAATATGGCAATGCAGCTCGGTAAATTGAAAATTGTAGCTATTCTTAATAAACACGGCAATACCAGGTAGCTCAGAAAATGGTGCAATATTTAGTTTTCTAATTTCATAAAAAAAGCCCCTTAAGTTTAAGGGGCTTTTCGCTGGATGCTTTCAAATTTTTCAGTTCCAGTCGATGCTTTCCGACTGACTCTGCAGTTCCTGCAGATGTTTTTCAATTTGTTCGGCCTTTTTACTTTTTATGGTTTCAAGCTCGGCCTGGCTCTTGTTTACGGCCTGCTGGAGTTCTTCGAGTTTCTTTTTGAGCTCTTCATACCTAAGCTGTTTCTTCTGAACAATCAGGTCGAATCTTTCCCCAAGTACAGTTCTTAATTGCTCGGTCAGTTCTTTTTTCTTCGCTTCATCCGTTGTGCCTTTAAGCTGTTCGAGCAATTCATTCCGTTTCTGTTTCAGAACAAGGTCCTTCCTGAGCACCTCGGCGAGAGCGGGATTAGCCTGTTCGGCATCGATAATCTGGCGGTAATTTTTCATTTCCAGCATCATTCTTCTCATATAGCCCTTAGGGTCTGTTTCCTTCAATGCCGCCAGTTCCTTTGCTTTTTCAGGTTCGTTTTTCTCGAGCCAGGCCGTCATTTCGTTTTCCCTGGCCTGCATATGCTCACGAACCTTCTCTCTGCCCATCATGCCCTGCATTGACTCCCTGTCGTCTCTCATATCCATAGGCTGTTCTCCGCCCATAGGCCCCTGACGACGAGGCTGGTTCGATTCAAAACCGGCTTGCTTTGCCATATAATCCCGTGCGGATTTTCTGATTTCCATACGGAAAAGTTTCGGGTTTTCATCGCGGAGCTTTTCAAGTCTTGCCCCTTCTTCCGGGTTATCGCTTTTGATTTTTTCAAGGATGTCGTTAAAGTATTCTTCGCCGCGCATAACTCTTTGTGCTGCAGGTTCCGGTGCGACTGCCGTCTCATTCGGCGATGCGACCTGAGGCACAGCGGCAGGCTCCTCAGCCTGTAACGTGCAGACAGTCAGAAGAATAACAGGCAGGGACAATAAAATTATTTTTACTGTCGTTTTCATTTTTTTCATCCTTTCCAAAAAAAGTTTTCAGTATCTATTATTTCAGTTTCAACATTTCCGACCTGCTCGGCAAGTCTTCCATTCGTGCCGTCATCTTCATTCAGACGAACGGCGAAAAGTTCGCCTCTGAGCAGTTCAATTTCTTTTTCCAGGGCGGCTATACTGCTGTCAACCTGCGACAGAGACGCCTGATAGCCGTTTTGAGCATAATTGTCAGCGGGCTTTTTCCCGCCTGTGTCCTGAAGCAGAAGTACGGCGCCAATAATAACTACCGCCGCCACCGCTGCCGTCTTGACAAAAATAGTCAAAAACGCGATGCGTTTTTGTTTTCGGCTGATTTGCAATTTAATCCTGTCGACAGTTTCCTGCGAAATTTTCGGAGCCAGGAATTTTTCAAACAGCCGGTCGGTTTCGGCAATATCAATTTTTATCCGCTCAACCTCGCCGGCTGAGTAGAATTTCGACAGCAGAACATCGATATTTTCTTTTTTATTTTCAGCCATCGGATTCTTCCATTAACTGCCGCAGCTTTTTAAGGCCGCGATGAACTTTCGAGAGTACAGTGCCAATCGGCTCATTTCGCATTTGAGCCATTTCTTCAAAGCTTAACTGCGAATAATAACGCATAACGATTATTTCGGCTGTTTCGGGCTCGAGCCTTTGCAATTGCCGGGTTAATTTATCTGTCATAACATCATTTTTATTAGACAGTTGCGTTTCAGGTTCGGCCTGTTCTTCAATACGAGAAAGCATCTTTTCACGGCGTTTTTTAGACCGTAAATAGTCGGTAAACAGGTTAGAAGCCATCCTGAAAAGCCAGGGTTCGAATGTTTCCGGCCGGCAGGAGCCGATTTTCTCAACCATTTTTAAAAAGAGCTCGCCAAGCAATTCGCTGGCATCATCACGGTTGTACGTTAATCTGTAAAGATAGCTGAATAAACGAGTTGAATAAATATCCACCAGTCGGGAAAAAGCCTGTTTATCGCCCTTACGAGCGAGCAAAACGATGTCTTCAATTTTTTCAGGGCTGGCCATTTCTCGTTTTTTCATAAATATAGACGGTTTATAATCTTCTTATATTGCATAATATTTGCAATTTCCCCCATTCCGCAAAGATTTTATTTTAGGACCCTGGCTCATTAAAACGAGCCGAGGTCCTGATGATAAAATTTTTTCAGTTCATTATATAAATCCGGATGAACCTGTTTCAGTTCTGTGGGTTTTTCAAAAAAGAATTCCGTAGCAACGGCGAAAAATTCGGCCGGGTCAATCGCGCCGTACTTATTTAAAAAAGCAGGATTATTCCTCTGGGCCGCCTGTCTGAGCAGTTCATAATCCTTTCGCAATACGCGAGCCCATGCGATATAGCTCGAAGTATTTTTAAGAACTTCGCTGTCGTCGCCCCTGCCGCTGGAACTGTCAATCTGATGCGCGAACTCGTGGAATACGACGTTCTGGCCGTCGTTAACATCGGCAGCGCCGTGCCTGACATCGTCCCACGAAAGAACAATAGAACCGCGGCTGTGAGATTCGCCAAGCAGAACCTGCGGACCTTCGGCGATAACTCCGCCGGGCAAATACTCGGCGCGATTCGCTATAAAGGCGTGGGGATAAACGAGGACAGAAGAAAGGCCGGGATAGTAATCGGTTTTGCGATGAAGAAGAAGCATACAGGCCTGTGCGGCGATGACAACTTTTATTTCATCGGTTATCTTAAGTCCGCCGCAGCCTTCGAAATGTTTTTCAGCGATGAAGACAAGAATATGCTTCTGCAGTTCTGTCTTGTCCGCGACGGGAAGGCGGTTATATAGCGGCACATTGCTTTCGATGATTCGCAGCCAATGCGAAGGGAACTGCCGACTGGCAATTCGATTCCGCCGCCATTTTTTGAACCAGAACATATCCTTTAACCTTTTGTCATTCAGGAATAAAAAACCATTTGATAAACCAAAGGGCTAAATAAGTTTGTCGGGTTTGGCTTTGCCAAAAAGCCAGATAAGCAAAAAACCGCCAAGCAACATCGCGATGCTCAGGTTCTGCGAAATGGTAAGGCCATTTGCCTGAAACGGATTATCATCGCGCAAAAATTCAATAAAGAACCGCATAATTCCGTAAACAATAAACATCAATGCAAACGTAATGCCGGGTCTGAAAAAAAACGGAATTGTTTTGCCGATGCTTTGCAGACGAATGCCCCTCTTGCGATGAATATAAAGCAGGATACAGCCGAGGAGAGCTGAAATCGATTCGAAAATCTGAGTAGGCCAAACAGGTAAACAACGATACGGGCCCCGCGTTACCTCAAATTTTTCCTGCGGGTTCAATAAATCTTTTGGTTTCAAATAATAATAACCATTATCGATGTTGAAGAAATCGTCCGGCAACTCGATATGAGGTTTTTCTCTGTTCCTCGAAAAATCAGGCCTAACCTGACTTTGATAAGCAAGCGAGCCGTAAGGAAAACGCACTGAAAAAGGACAACTGGTCGGTTTGCCGAAACAGCAGCCGTTGAGAAAACAGCCGATCCTGCCGAAGACAAGAGCCAGCATAAGGCCTATCGCAAGGATGTCGAGATATCGCCGAACGGGAAGCTTCTGCGTCCAGAGGTAAAGAACAATAACGAAAATGGAAAGAAACACCCCGCCCAGTAATTCCAGCCCGCCGTTCCAGACGGCGAAAATATCAATCAGCCTTGCGCCGCGAAACTGCTGCCAGTAATGAACGACATAAAAAAGCCTTGCGCCGACTATTCCCGCGATAAGCGAATACAAAGCCGCCGTCGTTATGTGCTCGGTATTTTTCTGCCCCATACTGCGCGAAAGCCTGCGGATAATAAATATAGCCGCGACAAAACCGCAGACCATAAGCAGACCGTAGCTTTTAACAGTTAAATCTGTGAACGGAATTCTAAATAACTCAGGATGCACACAAACCTTTAAATAAAATTTTAACTTCCCCCAAAGGGGTCTTAGACAACATCGAACGCTGGACGTTAAATTCAGATGGTTTCTTTAATACCATTCTTTTCGTTTGCAACGATAACTTTCGGCTTATGACTTTTCGCCTCGTCAGGTGTAAGCCAGGCAAAGCCCATTATGATGACAATGTCGCCTTTCTTCATAAGCCTGGCGGCTGCGCCGAGTATGGATATTTTCCCAGAGCCGCTCTTTTCCGGCACAACATAAGTCTCAAGCCGATTGCCGTTGGTAACATCAGCGACAAGAACCGATTCGTAAGGCACTATGCCGATGGCATCCATCAACGCTGAATCTATGCCGATACTTCCCGGATAGTCTATAAGTGAATCGGTTACTGTGGCCCTGTGAATTTTGCTCTTCAATACTTTAATCAACATTATATATCACCAGAAATAATAAAATTGCGGAAACCGTAATATTTTAATCAAGGATTACTTAACATCAAGCACAATATTATCAATCAGCCGGGTAGAGCCCAATTTTACCGCCATCGCAATCAGGATTTTGCCTTTCACCTCGGCAGGTTCATCGAGCGTTTTCGCGTCAACAACGCTTATATACTCAATTTTTATGCGTTTGCTGATTTTAAGGATTTTCTCCATCTCGCTTATAATCTCGCTGCTTTTACACACACCTGCCGCGATAAATATTTCCGCTTCCTGCAGGGCGGCGTATAATAATGCCGCATCTTTTCTTTCGTCGGGATTGAGATATTTATTCCTGCTGCTCATCGCAAGGCCGTCTTTTTCACGAAAGGTCGGACAAACAACAATTTTCAAAGGCATATTCAAATCCGTGACCATCCGCTGGACAACAAGAACCTGCTGGGCGTCCTTCTGTCCGAAAAAAGCAATGTTCGGCTGAACAATATTAAAAAGTTTGGCACAAACAGTCGCGACGCCTCTGAAATGGCCGGGCCTGCTTTTGCCGCATAAAGGTTCGCTGAGCTTTTCAACGTTTATCCATGTAAGATTTTGTTCGGGATACATTTCTTCCGCCGAAGGCGCAAAAACAACATTAACACCGCAATCTTTACAGGCCTTTACATCCGCGTCAAATGGACGAGGATATTTGGCAAGGTCTTCGCCGGGGCAGAACTGCGTCGGATTTACAAAAATACTGGCAACAACAAAGTCGGTTTGCTTTTTCGCGGCCTTTATCAGCGAAAGATGGCCTTCGTGCAGGGCGCCCATTGTCGGCACAAAACCGATTTTTTTGCCGGCAGATTTGGCCTCGGAAATAATTTTTCTTGTTTGTTCTATGGTTTTTATAATCTTCATAATTTTTTAATTACCGCTCTCTTACGGTCGCGGCTCGGTTATTTACCAATGTAATAATTTATTTTTTCGCCAATCTCTTCGACCTGCTGTTTTTGGCGAAAATCGACGGACTCGGCATTTAACGTTATGACCGGGCAGCGGTCGAATTCCCCAAAAAGTTTGTCATATCCTGTATGAAGTTTTTCGAGAAAATTCAAATCGATACCCCGCTCGTAAGGACGGCTGCGCTGCTTTATACGCTTCAGACAGCCTGCAGGAGAAGATTTAAGATGTATCACAATCGAAGGCTGCGCAACTGTCCTGCTCATCACGGCATTAATTTTCCTGTATATCTCGAACTGCATCGAATCAAGCCAGAGCCGGGCGTATATCATTTCCTTTTCCATTATATAGTCGCTTACGGAATCGGTATCCGCGGGCAAATTTTCCCGCTTCAATTGTTCGCACCGGCTTAGTAAAAAATATAACTGGCTGTCGAGAGCAAAGGATTTCTGGCCGGCGTAAACCTTCGCCAAAAAAGGATTGCTGTCGTAAGCTTCTTTTATCAGGTTAAAACCAAATATGTTTTTCAAACCTTCGGCAAGAGTTGTTTTTCCTGCGCCGATTACGCCCGCAACCGAAATGAGTTTCGGCTTACCGGCATCGATATAAAAATTCTTTCCGCTCAGTCTGCTGTAAAGAACAGCGGCGGTTTCCTTAAGCACAGGATGAATAACCTGCGAATCTATCTGGCAAAGTCCTTTAAGGACAAACGACCTCAAATGCATCTGCCGATGCGGTATAATAAGGTCTTTCTTGTGAATGATTTTATTGCCGAACAGCAGGATATCAAGGTCAATCGTCCTGTTCGACCATTTTTCCGCGGTTTTTTTTCTGCCCAGAGACGCTTCAATCTTTTTCAAAACCTTCAGCAGTTTGTTGGCCTTAAAAGTTGTTTTAATTTCCGCAACAAGGTTGAAATAATTTCGCTGTTTTTTTTCAGCCTGTGGTGAGCCTGCCGAATCCACAAGCGGTTTTGTTTCCGTCACGTCGCTTGTACGAAAAAGTTTTATATGCTTATCGGCGGCAATCGCATCAAGAGCCTTGGTTATATTCTTTTTCCTATCGCCAAGATTGCTGCCAAGGCCGATATATGCTGTTGTCTCGCCGGACATTAGTATTCCTTTACAGTTTTTTTATTCGTTCCATGGCTTGAGCCACATTGTTCGGATTGCCGAATGCGCTTAATCTTACGAAGCCTTCGCCTGCCGAGCCGAAACCGCTGCCGGGCGTGCATACAACGTTCGCTTTTTCGAGCAGATAGTCGAAAAATTCCCACGAAGTCATTTTGTTTTTTGTTTTGAGCCAGACATACGGCGCGTTTACGCCGCCATAAACTTCGTAGCCGATTTTTTCGAGCGTACTTCTGATAAGCGCGGCGTTGGACATATAAAGTTCGATAATTTTGCGAACCTGTTTTTTGCCCTGGTCGGTATAAACCGCCGCGGCAGCAGATTGCGAAACAAAACTTGCGCCATTGAATTTCGTACAATGCCTTCTGTTCCATATCGGATTTACCTGGACAGTTTTCCCGTCAGAGGCCCACGCTTTCAATTCTTTTGGTACAACTGTAAATGCGCATCTTAGTCCGGTAAAACCGGCTGTTTTACTGAAAGAACGAAACTCAACCGCGACCTCTTTGGCGCCCTGTATTTCGTATATCGAGTGAGGAAAAATATTATCGGATATAAAGGCCTCATAAGCGGCATCGAATAAAATTATCGCTTTATTGTCTCTTGCGTAATCGACCCATTTTTTTAGCTGTTCTTTTGTGGCGACCGCACCGGTCGGATTATTCGGAAAACAGAGATAAATCAGGTTAACTTTCTCTTTCGGAAGTTGTGGTACAAAATTATTATCGGGCGTGCAGGGCATATAAACAATTCCGCCGAACCGTCCGTCTTTATCGATTTTGCCGGTTCTGCCGGCCATAACGTTTGTATCGACATAAACAGGATAGACAGGGTCTGTTACGGCAATCACATTATCGATGCCGAAAATTTCCTGAAAATTTCCGGTATCGCATTTTGCGCCATCGCTTACAAAAACTTCTGTCTTTTCGAGAGTTACACCTCTGCTCTTATAGTCATTGGCAATTATGGCCTCTATCAAAAAGTCATAACCCTGTTCCGGGCCATAACCTTTGACACTTTCCCTGCTGCCCATCTGGTCAACGGCTTTATGCATAGCCTCTACAATTGCGGGAGGCAACGGCTCTGTTACGTCTCCAATTCCAAGTCTGATAATGTTGGTATCAGGGTTTTTTTCTGAAAATATTTTAACCCTGCGCGAGATTTCCGGGAAAAGATAGCCCGACTGCAGCTTCAGATAGTTAGCGTTAATCTTAATCATAGTAATTCCATTAAAGTCAATAAAATGAACAAGTTATATTACGGAAAAATTAAGCCGATATACCCTGCGATATCGCAGAAAGTGTACGTTAAATTACAGGCAGTTTCAGTAACTGTCAATAAATAACGGAAGTTCTTTTACCAGAAAGGCTTGCTGAAGGCGTTATAATGATGTTTTTGTCTTGCAATAGGCTGAAAAGTTTGATAAAATTTGTAATCTGTTTGGGGCTCAAGGAAGAGGAACACTCTGCCGCTTTGGCCGGTAAAATGGACTGCCGGTATATGGGCGAAGCAGGATTCTCGGAACAGACTTTTTTGAAACGACTCAGCCTGATACCAAAAATATTGCGCTTAAAGTTTATACTTTTTTCAGGATTGGAAAATGATTAACTCAAAAAAAATCGAAGGTCACTCAAATTTGTCAGGATGGAGCAAATTTACCATGAATACAAAACTTATTTTCGGTTTAACTTTAACACTCTTCTTAACCACTATCTCAACAGCAGCGGTCTATGTACCCGCGGATTACGGCACAATCCAGGGAGCCATCGACGCTGTGTTGGATGACGGCAACGAAGTCATCGTCGCAGATGGTACTTACTACGAATACGACCTTCACTTTAACGGAGTTTTAATAACCGTTCGCAGCGAAAACGGTCCTGCAAACTGTATTATCGACTGTCAGGGGAATGGCCGCGGATTCTCTTTCGATAACAGTGAAACCCCGGCTACCGTTGTTCAGGGCTTTACAATAATAAACGGCAGCGCAGACTTCGGCGGTGCAATCGAATGCTTTGAAGCTTCGCCGACAATAGATAACTGCATCATAAAAAATAACTACGCAGATTTCGGCGGTGCCATAGACTGCCTTAACGCTTCACCTGTCATCATAAATTGCCGTATAACCAATAACTATTCCTACTACGACGGCGGCGCTATAGAGTGCGGCAGTGAATCAAGACCTGAAATAACAAACTGTCTTATAGCCGATAACACTTCGGACGGATACGGCGGCGCCATAGACAACTATGGTTTGTCTCAGCCTGTAATTATAAATTGCACAATCGTAAATAACACAGGCGATAACGGCTTTGGCGGCATTTATTCCGCCGACGCAAGTGTGGTAATAAGAAATTCTATCCTGTGGAATAACGTGGATGACATATACGGCTCGGCAGCAGCAACATATTCCTGCGTTCAGGACGGCATCGCGGGAACAGAAAATATAAATACTGACCCGCTGTTCAGAACGGGTCCTTTAGGCAACTATTATTTAAGCCAGATTTCAGCAGGACAGCTTGCAAACAGTGACTGCATCAATAGAGGCATGGAACTGGCCGACGTGATTTTCGGGCCGGGACATTCCTTTACCACCAGAACTGATAATACGCCGGACATCAGCAAGGTAGATATGGGCTTCCATTATCCTTATGGCGGACCAACCCTACAGTATAAACTAACGACAAAAGCCGATCCGAATACAGCCGGCACAGTAAACCCGAATCATCCGGCTCCCGGTCAGGATTACAAGCAGTACACTGAAAAACTTATTACGGCAACAGCGGCCGGCAATTATAAACTTCTCCGGTGGATTGACGCAAATACTGCTACTTACAATCCTCTTGTTCCGGCTACATACCATACTACGCCGGGATTAAATAACACATTTGTTATCACATTGAACACAGACAAAACAGTCATCGCCGAATTCAGTCCAACGGCAACATACAAACTTGCCAGTTACGTCATCGGCGGGAATGGTTCTATTGTCAACGTTGACCCCAATTACTATCCCGACCCGAACAACCCGGGATCTTATTTTATACCTAAAAACATTGCCGATCCAAACAATACACCTGTTACTATAACTGCTCTTCCAAATCCGGGCTATATCGTAAAACAGTGGATTAAAGGTCACACGGCAAATTTCAATCTGAACGACCCGAATACTTATACTATTATTCCGGGACCGGTCAATCCATTAACAACAACTATTGATGCAAACACTACCATAACAGTTGAATTCAAGTATCAGCAATGGTTACTGACAACCCGCGTTGCCGATGGGAACGGCACGTTAATGCCCAAACGAGGCTACTATCCGGCCGGAACAACCGTTCAGCTTGTAGCAACACCTGCCGACGGCAATAGAGTTGAAAGCTGGACATGGACAGGAACTGGTACAGCCGGCCTGGCAATAAATCCAGGATGGAATTGCAATACAAACTCGATTTTGATGGATGGCAATAAAACTGTTACTGTGAAATTTCAGCCCAGCACCAGCAAATTGATAAAAGTTTTGGGCGATATCTACGGCATTCAAAACGCTGTAAATATGGCCAATAACGGCGATACTATAAAAATCTATCCCGGCACTTATGTCGGAACAGGCTTTACAATAAACAAAATTTTAACAATTGTCGGAGACCCTGAACATCCCGAGAATGTAATCATCGATTGCACAGACGGGGCCGGTTCAAATTATGGTTTCGATCTTTGGGGCGACCCGCTTAACCCGCTTAACCCCTGTACTTTAAATGGCGTTACTATAATAAACTCCAGAGTAGGCGGCGGTACAGTCGTAACATCTACAATACCCGGTACCCATGGCTGGCCGACACAATCTGACCACACAAATTTAGATAGTATGTCTGTCTACGGAGCTGCTGTTTCCATTCACGGCGACCATATCGTAAGGAACTGTATTATAAGAGACTGCGCCGTTTTAGGCGGCAGAGCCGGCGATGGTACTCCGGGCGGAGACCCTAACAACCCCAATACTCCTGCCGGCGGCGAAAACGGCGGTAACGGCGGCTGGGGTGGAAATGTCGGCGGTGCAGGCATATACGTCGACTTTGGTAACCCAAAAATTACAAATATTTTAATTGAAAATTGCGTCGCTATCGGAGGCAACTCCGGTAATGGTGCGACCGGCTTTTCCGAACAGGAAGACTTTTTTGACCCGGCTGCTATATATTACCCGCCGGGCACAAGCGGTGTGGGCGGCTACGGCGGTAACGCTATGGGTGCCGGTATCTATATTAGTCATGCCAGCAACGCATATCTTACAGATGTTACAGTCAGAAATTGTTTAGCCATCGCAGGTAACGGCGGAAACGGCGCAGACGGTGCGGTTGATGTCAACGGCGCTGACGCTGGTTTGCCCGGACGTGTTAAAGGTGCAGGTATTCACTGCGGCGATCATGCTTTGGCTGTTTTGGTTAATTGCGTGGTTGAAGATTGCGCTGCGGTCGGCGGAATAGGCGGTAACGGCGGTAACGGCGGCGCTGATTTTCCAAACGTCGCACCTGCTGGAAACCGTATAGGCGGATACGGCGGTCTCACTACTATCACAGCCGCAGGTCAGGGCGATCCAAAACTGTTCAGCGCAAATGGAGGCGCCGTATTCTGCGATGACGATTCAAACGCATTGTTTACTAATTGTTCATTTACCGGCAATGCAACTTACGGCAGCATAAGCGGCCTTGGCGGCATAGCCACATATGGCGGGCAGTCTCAGCCTCGCCAAAATTACCGTGTGCCGAGCGCCGGTGCAGGTGTATTCTGTTCAACAGGGTCTATTTCCAGCTTTAGCAAATGTCTGTTTGAAAACAACATAACCGCTTATAATGAAGATTACAATGACCCGAATCGTCTCGGTTTGATAAATGTTGCCGGCATAAGCAACTATGCCGGTGAATATACCGGCGAAGGCGGCGGTTTGTGTTTGTGGGGCGCGGCTAACGCCAATATTAACGATTGCAATTTCGTTCAGAACTCCGCACCTCTCGGCGGCGGCATATACAGCTTATGGTCTGCTATAAAAATCACAGACAGCAATATTATAAATAACCGTTCTTATTCCGGCGGCGGTGTTATGACTCTCGAAAGCACCGGTCTAATTTCAAAATCTCTTGTAAAAGGAAATACTGCAGGAACTGTGTTAAGCGTTAACCAGGATTCGGGCTACGCCGTGTATGGAACAGGCGGCGGTATTTATGCCCTTTCCAGTCTGATAGATATTAACGATACTACAGTAATAGAAAATAGTTCGAACAATATCGGCGGCGGTATCTGCTTTGACGGCGACTGGTGGCCGCAGCCTACATTGAAACCATCAATCAAAAACTGTCTTATCACCGACAACAACGCGGTTGAAGGCGGCGGCGGTATCGCCGCTATTTATCTTGCTAAACCGACAATCCAAAACTGCACCATTGCAGATAACTCTACAACTGACGCCAACGGTATCGGCGGCGGTCTGCTTGCCTCTTATCTGGCTAACGTAACGGTCAAAGATACTATCCTCTGGGGCAACAGCGGTAATTATGGTTCGCAAATCGCTTTAAGCAGCGACAACTCCGATATGCCGTCAAGTCTGACAATTACATACAGTGATATCGATTTGAGCAGCAGTTCAATGCCAATTTACCTCGACGATACACGGTGCTCAATAGTCGGCCTTGCGCAGGATATATACAATATATGGTTCGTCGAAGGCGGTACCAATATTGCCGATAACCCGAATTTCGTATCCGGCTATTATCTAAGCCATACAGTAACAGGTCAAATTATTGACAGCGCCTGCATCGACGCAGGAAGCGCCCTTGCCGCAGCCGTTGGAATGGATACATATACCAACAGGTTAGACGGTGGACTTGATAGTGATATGGTAGATATGGGTTTCCACTATCGTCAGGCTGTACCGCAGCACAATATAACAGTTAGAATTATTCCTGACATAGACAATCCGACAGTTTACGGACGAATCCTCAATGAACCAAATTCGATTGATTCTTCTTACGACCCGAATACCCTGACCTATACGTACCGGCTTTATGAAGGTATGAATTTGACATTGACGGCTGTATCTGACGCAAATGAATATATCAAAGGATGGTATGACCAGTCAGATAATCTGCTTGTGACTACACAATCCTATAGCTTAACTGTAAGTTCGGACGCCACATATTTCGTAAGATTTAAACCGAGACGCATAATTCATGTTCCCGGTGCTTATCCGTACACTAATATTCAGCAGGCCATCGATGACGCTGAAAACGGCGACATAATAATTATACACAGCGGCAACTATGTCGGAACAGGTTTTATGGTATATAACAAAGACATAACTATCACCAGTACCAATCCGGATGACCCCTGTGCAGTGGCGCGCACTATAATTGATTGTGCAGGCGAAAACGGAGGAGGAATTTTACTCTACGGAACAGGCTCGGGCACATGCACTTTGAACGGATTGACGATAATCAATGGGCATACAACTGCTGTTCCGGCTTTGGACGGCGATAACCCCGGCGATAACGGAGGCGATGGCGGCTCGCATGCCGGTCAGGCTTTAATAGTTTACGGCAATCATAATGTTTTAAACTGCGTAATACGCAATGCTTATGCCGGCGGCGGCGCTGCCGGTAATGGTGCAGATGGCGATGAAGATAGTCGCAACGGCGGCAGAGGCGGAGAAGGCGGCGATGCCTTTGGTGCGGGCATACTTGTTTATTACGGTTCACCAATTATCAAAAACTGCCTTGTTGAAGATTGCCAGGTCATCGGAGGCAACGGCGGTAACGGCGGTAACGGTAATAATGACTCAGACGGCATAACCTCGGGTGCAGGCGGACGAGGCGGATATGCCGGCAGGGCTTATGGTGCCGGTATAGCATGTATGGACGGTACCAGTCCGACATTCGAAAACTGCACTGTCAGAAACTGTCAGGCTATCGCAGGCCAGGCCGGTGACGGCGGAAATACAGGTAAAGGCATGGGTATGGGCGCTTACGGCGGTCTTGCCGACGCTGACCCGCAGCAGGACGAACCGACAAACCACAGTGCTTACGGCGGCGGCATTTTCGTTGGAAAAGCATGTAATGCCACGTTTACAAACTGTACAATTGAAAATAATATAACTGACGGCAGTGTCAGCGGACAGGGAGGCGAAAGTTATAACGGTGTCCAGACACCTCCGCACAGAAATCTTAATGTCGCCAGTTATGGTGCCGGTATCTATTGCGATGAGAGTTCCTATACGAAATTTGTAAAATGCAGTATACAGGACAACAACACAACCCTGCACAGCAATTACTATGTCGGTTACGGCGGAGGACTTGCGATAGTCGGCGGTTTATATTCAGAACTTACCGATTGCAATCTCTCAAGCAACAGTTCCAATGTCGGAGGCGGTTTCTATTCAACAGATCTGCAAGACCTAAAAATAGACAACAGCAGCATCGTTGATAACATCTCGTATATCGGCGGCGGTCTATTCACGATATACGGCAAATCAGATATCAGCGACAGCTATATTGGTCGAAATATCGCCGAATGGTATGGAGAACCAGATGACCCGAACGCGGCAACGGAATCTTATGTCTACGGAGCAGGCGGCGGTTTATACAGCTTTGCAACGCGGGCAGCCATCAAAGATTGTCACATTACAGAAAATACATCGAGCGGTTCCGGCGGCGGTATCTATATCGGCGGCGAAAGCGCAAATTATCCGCGAATCGTAAACTGTCTTATAACAAAGAACAGAGCCAACAGGGACGGCGGCGGTATATCAACCAACTGGTTCGCTGCGACAACTGTCCGGAACTGTACAATAGCAGAAAATAGAGTTACATCGGCTGACTTCACCATAGCAAACGGCGGCGGTATCTATGGCTCATACGGAAGCACAACAGATGTGAATAACTCCATCCTCTGGGGCAATATCGCAAATGAAGGTTCGCAAATTGCCGTTGGAAGCGGCGATCCGGCTTTCCCGCTGATTTCTGATGTAAATATAACTTTCAGTGATATACAGGATCCCAACCAGACTGCGGCCTCTGCTCTGGATGTCGTAATACTTATCGATACTACCGGAAGTATGGGCGGCGTTCTCGATTCAGTCAAAACTGCGGCGGCTGATATCGTGGACAGAATCGCTCAAAATACATCGGATTACAGAATCGCCGTTGTCGATTATCGCGACTTCCCGATAGCTCCTTACGGAGCACCAGGCATTGATTATACATCTAAAGATGATATAGAGTTTACGACGAACCGTACAGCGGTTCAGAACGCTATAAATGCCATTACGCTCGGCGCAGGAGCCGACTGGGAAGAATCCGTCTATTCTGCATTGATGCACTGCATAGACGCTAATTCACTGGGCAATTGGCGAGTTGATGATAACGTAAAGAAAATTATAATTCTTATGGGAGACGCCCCGCCGCACGATCCTGAACCGAATACCGCTTATACACTTAAAATTGTTACGGATGCGGCCAACGGCAAAAATATAAATATATATTCGATACTTACAGGCGGCGGTGTCGGCAACACAACCGCAACCTCTTATTTCAAAAGCCTGGCGGAAGATACCAGCGGCGTACTTATTGAAGCTCCGGACGCCAGTACATCTTCGGCTGCAGTTATACAGGCGATTGACCTGGCAACCCTTGAATCTATGCCTGTTTATACAGAAAATGGCTGCATAATAAATCATTGGAATGCTGTCACGGGCTGGGATGACGTCAATAGTAATAATATTCATGAGGACCCGAATTTCATATCCGGCTACTACCTGAGCCATATGGCTACAGACCAGTTAAAAGACAGCAACTGTATTGATGCAGGCAGTAGTAACGCTAACAAGATTTCCGTTCTGCCGGATACAAATATGGCTGATTATACAACTCGAATCGACGGCGTGTTCGATGCCAACAAAGTCGATATGGGTTATCATTACCCGTACGGTGTGATGAAGTATGAGATAACTGTAAAAATACTGCCGGATGCCAACTATCCGGGAATTCATGGTAGTATTACAGCCAACCCGAATAAGTTTATCTCTTACGATGCAAATACGGCAACCTATACTTATAGATTCTATGCCGGCACTATTCCAACCTTAACGGCCGTACCCAATTTAGACTTCTATGTTAAGGGCTGGTATGACAAAAATGACGCAAGAATTTCTATCGCAAAATCATTAACGTTTACGGCTGATTCAAACAACACATATTTTGTTCGTTTCAAACCGGCACGTACAATCTCTGTTTCCGGCGGCGGCGCAGCACTTACAAATGCTGTAGAAACGGCCGAGAACGGCGATACGCTAATAGTAGCGGCAGGAACTTACACCGGCGATATAGATATTGCCGGCAAACAACTTAAATTGTACGGCGTCAATCC
>JBAZHC010000017.1 GCA_041652575.1 Phycisphaerae bacterium
CGGCGAAGAGATGACTTGGTTGAAAACCATAAAAGCGGTTCGATAAACGATTTAAAAATAATAGAAAAATATATTTGACTGGAAGCACGCTTTCAGAGATGACAAGACGATAGAAAGGATTGTAAGATGAGAATAAAAATTTTAGCGTTTGTTTTGATTCTTAATATTTTTTCTATTGTAATGGCGGAGAATATGCAAACAAATATCGAATACGGCAGAGTTGGCGATGAGGCGCTTCTGCTGGATGTTAATTCACCGAATGGCGATGGGCCTTTTCCGATAGTTTTAATTGTTCACGGCGGCGGATGGGTGCGAGGCGATAAGCAGGGAGATGAAAAGGTTCTTTTCGAACCATTGACAGAAGCCAATTTCGTATGGTTTTCAATCAATTACCGGCTTGCGCCGAAGAATCGCTGGCCTGCCTGTTTCGACGATGTTAAAACAGCGATTCGCTGGATAAAGGCAAACGCGGGCAAATATAAAGGCGACCCGAACCGCATCGCGATACTGGGATATTCTGCGGGCGGTCAGCTTGCCTGTCTGGCCGGAGTGGCGGCGGATAAGGATACGATGGTGCAGGCGGTAGTTGGGCTGGCGGCGCCGACAGATTTGGTTTTCGATTCGCTGCGGCGGGGCGGGATGTCAATATATATGAAGGATTTGTTCGGATTGCAGGGTACTGACGTTAATACGCCGACTGCGGTGCAGATGCTTTGGGATGCTTCGCCGATAAATCATTTACGGCTGGGGCTGCCGCCGGTTTTGCTTGTGCACGGGACGGCGGATAAGTCTGTGCCGTATCAGTTGTCGCTGAATTTTAAGGGCAGGCTTGACGCGATTGGTGTGCCTTGCGAAATTATTACGATTAAAGACGCACAGCACAAGATTGTGGAGTGGAATAAATTTGATGCTGATTTTACGGATAAAATAACGAGTTGGCTGAATAAGACATTAAAAGCCACCGAGTAAAAATTTTTAGCCACAGAGAACACAGAGGTCACAGAGAAATATTAGTTAAAAGGCTTGATATGCAATTCGAACATTTTGGAATCAATGTGCCGGATGCAACGGCAATGGCGCAGTGGTATGTGAAGAACTGCAATATGAAAATTGTTCGGGCGATACCGAAGCCGAGCCAGACGCATTTTCTCGCTGATGAAAATGGAAGGGTCTGCGTGGAGATATATACAAATCCCAATGCGATTGTCCCCGATTATCCGTCGCAGCATCCGCTTTGCTTTCATTTTGCCTTTGAATCTGACAATCCAGCGGCGATGAAGGACAAGCTTGTCGCGGCGGGCGCTGCGGTTTTTGAGGAATTGAATCTTGAAGACGGTTCGTGTATAATAATGCTTCGGGACCCGTGGGGTGTGCCGTTTCAGTTGTGTAAAAGAGCAAAACCGATGATTTCGTAGCCACTAAGGCACGAAGTCACGAAGAAAAATATATGATATAATAATATTAAAAAACTTAGTGTCCTGGTGTCTTTGTGGCTAAATTAGGAGTTTGAAAAATGGAAACACGATATTCTGCTGATGCAGTGCGGTTCGAGAGAATGAATACCGAAGAAATAAGGAGCACTTTCCTTGTCAGGACGCTTTTCGCTGGCGATAAGATAGAGCTGATTTACTGGTTCGACGACAGGGCGATAATCGGCTCGGCTGTTCCGGTAAAGGCGCCGCTGAAACTGGAAGCGGGCGACCATCTGGCAAGCGAATATTTCGCGATGAGGCGGGAAATCGGCGTTATCAATATCGGCGGGGCTGGAGTTATAACCGTTGACGGTGAAAAATTCACGCTGAACCATAAGGATTTGCTCTATATAGGAAAAGGCAGCAAGGATATTCAGTTTGAAAGCGCAAACGCGCAAAAGCCAGCGAAATTTTATATCGTAAGTTATCCTGCACATAAGGAGTATCCGATTGCTTTGGCCAAACAAGCCGATGCGCAGGCGGTGGAACTCGGAAGCGATGAGGAATCGAATAAGAGAACCATTCGCAAATATATTCATCCGGACGGGATTAAAAGCTGTCAGCTTGTGATGGGCTTTACCGACCTTGCGGCCAACAGTGTCTGGAATACGATGCCGGGGCATACGCATACGAGAAGGACGGAAGTTTATATGTATTTCGGAATCGATTCCGGCGGCGTTGTGTTTCATCTGATGGGCAAGCCTGAGCAGACGCGGCATATCGTTATTCGCAATGAGCAGGTTGCACTTTCGCCGAGCTGGTCTATTCACAGCGGAGTCGGGTTGAAAAATTACAGCTTTGTCTGGGCGATGGGCGGCGAAAATCAGGCGTTCGGCGATATGCAGGGATTTTCATTGGATAATTTGAAATAATATTGAAGAATGAAGATTATGTTTTGGGTTTCGGTATAGGTATCGGTAAGGTCGCGGTTTAGGTTTTCGATTTGGTGATACGGAGATAAAAATGATTTTGGATAAATTCAAACTCGACGGGAAAGTCGCGATAGTTACAGGTTCGGCAAGGGGACTGGGGCAGGCGATGGCGATGGGACTGGCTGAGGCCGGCGCGGATATTTGTCTTGTTGACCTGCTCGATATGAAAGAAACCTGCGGAAAAATTGAAAAGCTCGGCAGACGATGCGCAGCAGTAACCGCGGATTTGAGCAAAAAAGACTGCGTTGAAAATATCGTAAATACAACGGTCTCGAAACTTGGCGGAATCGATATTCTTGTAAACAACGCGGGAATTATCCGCCGCGCTCCATTTGTAGAGTTCAGCGAAAAAGACTGGGACGATGTGATGAATATCAATATCAGGACGCTTTTCTTTTTGAGCCAGGCGGTTACGAAAGTTTTTATCAGGCAGGGCAGAGGCGGGAAAATTATCAATACGGCGTCGATGCTGAGCTTTCAGGGCGGAATACTTGTGCCTTCATACACGGCGTCGAAAAGCGCAGTGGCGGGGCTGACAAGACTGATGGCAAATGAACTGGCAAAAAATAATATAAACGTCAACGCGATTGCGCCGGGCTATATGGCGACGGATAATACCGCCGCTCTCAGGCAGGACGCTGTGAGAAATAAATCAATTCTCGACAGGATACCGGCGGGAAGATGGGGCGAATCTGACGACCTGAAAGGCACGATTGTATTCCTTGCCTCTGAGGCATCGTCATATTTATACGGCTCAATAATTCCCGTCGACGGCGGATGGCTGACAAGATAGATATAAAAAATGTCTTGACAACAGGTTAGGTTTCATAGCATTATAGACCGTCTATGTTGACACGGATGAAAAAGACAGCACAGAAATTTCTGGCCAGGCAGCAATCCGGCCTGATTATTGTTATTCTGATTCTTGGCGTTATCCTGACCACCTCGGCAGGTTCTCATATCGACAGACAAACCGGCAGGACGGTAAACAATTTCTTCAATTCATATACTCTTATGCAGACCGCTACCGACGCGAGCTTTTTTGCGATTATGGCGGTCGGCGCGACAATGGTAATTATCTACGGCGGCATCGATTTGAGCGTCGGCTCTGTTTACGCTCTTTGCGGAGTAACAACGGCACTGCTGCTTAGACATCTTAATATGGACTCGGCATCGGCGGTAATACTCGGAATTTTCGTATCGCTCGGACTCGGACTTGTTTGCGGACTGCTCAACGGATTAATGGTTGTCGGGCTCGAAGTGCATCCGTTTATCATTACTCTCGGCACGATGTGGATATTCCGGGGCGTCGCGTTTGTTATGAGCAAGGCTGAAAGTATTCTTGTGCCGGGCTCGCTGACGGCATTTGCCAAGGCGAATTTAGGTCTTAACCCAGCTCTCTATCCTGTCGCGATGCTTATTATGATTGGCGTTACGGTAATCGGGGCTTTTTATCTTTCCAAAACCGTTATGGGCAGGCACATTTACGCAATCGGCGGAAACGCCGAAGCGAGCAGATACGCGGGCCTTCACGTCAAAAGGATAACAGTTTCGGTTTTCGCCATATCCGGCCTTACCGCCGGCATCGCCGCGTTTCTCGGCAGCGCTTATTACGGCTCGGCCTCCTGCGGAGACGCGACCGGCTATGAGCTTTATGTTATCGCTTCGGCCGTGGTGGGCGGAGCCAGCCTTTCAGGCGGAAAAGGCAACGCGGTCAGCGCAATGCTCGGAGCGATTTTGATTATTCTTATCCGCCAGTCAATACGCACCCTGCACTTCGACCAGAATTTCGAATGGATAATAATAGGCGCAGCGACAATTATCGCTGTGGTTCTCGATAAATTAAACGCAAGATTAACCCTTAAAAGAGCGATGAAATAATTTTTTGGAGGTTATTATGAAAAAGTTACTTGTTTTATCAACTTTGTTGTTCGTAAGTTTAATTTTTACAGGCTGTGCTAAAAAAACCGAGCCGGTTAAACAAAATACCGCAACTGATGCGGCAGCATCTGCAGCAAAAAAGAAAAGCATCACAATCAGTATGATTGCCAAAAGCTCCACCAACCCTGTTTTTCTTTCAGCTCGAACCGGCGCCGAAGCCAAGGCCAAAGAGCTAAGCGAAAAGCTCGGCATAGAAATAAAAATTGACTGGCGTACTCCGCCGAATGAGGACGGCCAGATGCAGGCTCAAAGAATCGCACAGGCTGTTAACGAAGGCACTGACGCGATATTGCTTTCGTGCAGCGATGCGAGCAAGGTTACCGGAGCGATTAATGACGCGGTTGACCGCGGTGTGCCTGTTATGATTTTCGACAGCGATGCGCCTGATTCGAAGCGATTTGCCTTTTACGGCGTTGATGATATTGAAACCGGCCAATTGGTAATGTCAACTCTTGCGGAGTTTGTCAAAGGCAAGGCTAATGTGGCGATACTTGCCGGCAATCAGAATGCACCGAACCTGCAAAAACGCGTTCAGGGCGCGAAAACAGAAGCTGAAAAATATCCTGATATAAAAATCATCGGAACTTTTTATCACGCGGAAACGCCGCAGGATGCGGCCGCTGAGGTTCTGCGGGTTATGAACGCATATCCCGAAATTAACGCCTGGGCGATGATAGGCGGCTGGCCGCTGTTTACGACAACGCTGCTTACGGACCTGGACCCGAATAAAGTAAAAGTTATCGCGGTTGATGCGCTGCCTGCGGAACTGCCTTATGTCGAAAAGGGAATTACGCCTGTTCTGCTGGCGCAGTCGACATATCTGTGGGGCGCTATTTCCGTTGAGAAAATCATAGACAAGATTTATCTGAACAAAGAAGTGCCGGTTATGAATAAAATGGAACTTGTAAAGGTAACAAAGGAAAATCTGCACGACTGGGCCAGACAACTCAGGGACTGGGGATTTACCGATGTGCCGGAGAAATACCTGAAAGAATAATAAAAACCACGAATAAACACGAATATACACTAAAATAAGAAATAAAGAGGTAAGGAAGCAAGGAAAATGTAAATCGGTTACGGTTACGAAGCTTGTATCGTCTTGCGTATTGATTTTGAGTACAGTATCGATGGATATAGAATCCAAAAAGTTATTCTAAAAATTGTACAAGGATTGTTTTTTTTATCGTAATCAATTATTTTTGCCACTTGAAAAAATAAAGCATTATGAAATGTGTTCAAGTGAAGATGAGGTGCTTGAAGTTTTTAAGCTTTCCTGGCAAGGTGCACCTTTAAAGTATGAATGTAAACAAGTTTTTTCTTATAGATATTTTTTTACGAGAATAGATATTTTTGGACATTATTGTTTTGGGATGCCGTTATGTTTACTGTGATGGCAGAATTATAAATATGTGGTTTGAAAATAGCAGGGAATGGTTTTGACATGGCAGCAAATAATATCGGAATAAACCAAGTTTTTATCTCTGTGTTCTCTGTGGCTGAAAATAAAAGGGGTTTTCTCTGTGGCTGAATTTTTACAGTTTGAAAATATCACGAAGCGATTTCCGGGCGTAGTCGCCATCGATAATGTTTCGATAGATATAGCCCGTGGGTCGTGCCATTCGCTTGTGGGCGAGAACGGGGCGGGGAAAAGCACGCTCGGCAAAATTCTGGCCGGGATACATCAGCCTGACGGCGGAAAAATATTCATCGGCGGGCAGGAGCAAAAATTTCGTCACGCCGGCGAAGCGTTTAAGGCCGGTATAGGAATGGTTCACCAGGAACTCGAATTCTGCGAGAATATGTCTGTCGCGGAAAATCTTTGCCTTTCGGAACTGCCTGCCAAAGCGACAATAGTCGATAAAAAGGAGCTTTACAATAAAGCTCGGCAAAAACTCAAACTAATCGGCGCAGGGCATATAGATATAACTAAAAATCTCGGTTTGCTCAACGTCGCGAATCAGCAGCTTGTTCAAATCGCCGAAGCTGTCGGCAGAAATGCCCGGATACTGATTTTCGACGAGCCGACAAGTTCGCTTTCTCAGTCGGAAACGGAAAATCTTTTCCGCCTTATCGACGACCTGAAGAAAAAGTCAATTACCTGCATATATATTTCACACAGACTGCCTGAAATTTTCCGGCTTTGCGACGCTGTAACTGTTCTTCGTGACGGCCGGGCCGTCGGCACAAAAAATATAAATGAAATAACAGAGAACCAGCTCGTTGAGATGATGATAGGCAGAAGTTTCGAGGCTTATTTCCCAAAGCATGTAAAGAGCGAAAAGGGTCCGGAGTTTTTACGGGTTGAAAACTTTTCAAGTCCCGGCAAATTTGAAAATATTTCCTTTTCGCTGCATTCGGGTCAGATTCTCGGCTTAGCCGGGCTGGTCGGAGCGGGCAGAACCGAGCTTGCGGAAGGAATTTTCGGTCTCGATAAGAATATCAGCGGAAAGATTTATATCGAAGGCAAAGAAGTAAAGATTTCCAGTCCCTCCCAGGCTCTGAATCGCGGCATTGCCCTTGTGCCTGAGGACAGGAAACGCCACGGCCTTGTGCTTTCGATGAGCGCCGCGGAGAATATCTGTCTTTCAGTTCTTGAAAAAATCGCTAATTTTTTCAGAGTGATAAAAAGAAAAGAAATGCTTAAGGTCGTGGACAAGTATTTTAATCTGCTGAAAGTAAAGGCAGCTTCGGTATGGGTTATGGCACTGAGTCTTTCCGGCGGAAACCAGCAGAAGCTCGTTCTGGCAAAATCTCTGGCGGCGGATTGTAAAATATTGATGGTGGACGAGCCTACAAGAGGCATCGATGTCGGCGCAAAGGCAGAGATACACAGCCTGATAGACGAATTGGCCGGCAGCGGCAAAGCGGTTCTGCTTATATCGAGCGAACTGCCGGAACTGATAAATCTTTCAACGAATATACTTGTTTTCAGAGAAGGCAGAATTACCGGCTCTCTTTCGAGAGACGAAGTAAGTCAGGAAAAAGTATTGAGATTGATGGCGGGGATAAATAACTAATATGGCTAAAAAAATGAAAAAGCAGAAGTCCAACAGTATTCCTCATCTAAAAAAACAGGGTAATGTCATTCAGTTGATTGTGGACGGCAAACCTTTTTTGATTCTCGGCGGCGAACTGGGGAACTCAACGGCGTCGAGCCTGGATTCGTTAAAGGCAGTTTGGCCGAAATTAAAACAAATGAATCTCAATACGGTTCTTGCGCCGGTTTACTGGGATTTGATTGAGCCGAAGGAGGATAAATTCGATTTTAAACTTGTTGACGGTCTTATAGCGGGAGCGAGGAAGCATAACATTAGGCTGGTTTTACTTTGGTTTGGAAGTTGGAAAAACAGTATGTCCTGCTATGTGCCGCAATGGATAAAGGCCGACCAGAAACGTTTTCCGAGAGCAAGACTCAAAAACGGGCAGGCGGTTGAAATTCTTTCGGCGTTCAGTAAAACGAATCTTGATGCGGACGTTAAGGCATTCGCGGCTCTTATGCGGCATATTCGCAAAGAGGACGGCAAAAAGCATACGGTAATTATGGTTCAGGTTGAGAATGAAATCGGGATGCTCGGCGATGCGCGAGATTTTTGTGATACGGCAAATAAGGCATTTGAAAAGGTGAACGAAGACGATGAAATTTTTATGGCGAGGCATTACGCACGTTTCGTAAATAAGGTTACTGCGGCCGGAAAAGCGGAATATCCGCTGCCGATGTTTGTTAACGCGGCGCTAAATCAGCAGGGACAAAAGCCGGGCCAGTATCCCAGTGCCGGTCCGCTGCCGCATTTATACGATGTTTGGCGGAAAGAAGCTCCGGAGATAGATTTTCTTTCGCCTGATATTTATCATCCTGTCTTTGAGCAATGGTGCGGGAAATATCATAAAAATAATAATCCTCTGTTTATTCCTGAAGCGGGCAGGGGTGCGGAAAATGCAGTAAAGGCGTTTTACGCTTTCGGACGGTACGATGCGATAGGATTCAGTCCGTTTGCGATAGAGTCGGTTGGCGAGGCTGAAAATTGTGCGATTACAAAAATTTATGAGGTTCTTTCTCATCTGTCGCCTTTGATTCTCGAAAATCAGGGCACAGGTACGATGACAGGTGTATCACTCAATGAAGAAAATCAAATGCAGGAAATAACATCCGGCAGATATATTTTAAAAGTTTCTCACGATTATACTTTCCAGTGGACACCGAGACCGGCGGGTGTTGAAACCTGGCCGAACGCAGGAGGAGTAATTATTTCTACCGGGTCTGACGAGTATATTATTGCCGGAAGCGGTTTGATAGTGACGTTTTCTCCGAATCAGGCATCTGGCGAAATCGCGGGGATAGAAAGCATCCAGGAAGGGAAATTTGTAAACGGCCGATGGGTCGGCGGACGCTGGATGAATGGCGACCAAAGCCATCAGGGCCGGCATTTGAATTTGCCCGGGAGTAAATTCGGCATACAACGTATCAGGCTCTATCGTTATCGCTAATATCACAGTTAGCCACTGACATAAGGCTAAAATATTTCAATGCTACTCAATTAAAGACTGTAATCATCCTTAATATTAAAAAATAGCTGTTTGCTTTATTTTTTTAAGGAAAAAGGTGTATTATCGGCATCCAAAGACCTTTGTAGGAATAAAAATAGAGTTTTTCTTAAAAAAGTAAAAAAATACTTGACGTGTTTGATGAGGGATGATAATATTAAGTAAACGTTTACTTGAGTTTGTTTGTACTTGTTCTTTAGTAATCGAAGTGAGTAGATTTGCGGGTTTTGACAAGTCCGCCACATGGAGGAGGACGAAATCAATTTCCCACATAGTGTGAGCGTATAGGACATGCGCCAAATGCGGTCAGAGTTTGGGTATTTGTCTTAAAAAATTATAACGTTGTAATTTTCTAACCCGAAAAAAGTTTTTCATTTGTAGGAGGAAGAGATTATGAGAAAGTTAGTTATTTGTTTCATGGTAATTGCAGCATTGAATGCAGCAGCTTCGGCAGATTTTGTAATAGGTAACTGGGAGACCAGCACCGACACTTGGACCAGCAATGGCGTTCTGAACTACGGCGCGACTGTTGGCGTAACACTGGATGATTATTCAGCTGAAGTTGCTTTGTCAGGCTGGGGCACAGCCCTGAAATATCAGTTCGGTGCCGACAGTGCCAAAGCCCAGTTTATGAATCACAATACCTTTTCGATTGACTTCTCAGTCGCGGCCAGTGAAGGTCTTATTACTGAAGGCTATACACATCTTCAGAAGGTGATTATGAACAATGGAAGTGCCGGCTGGCAGACAGTCTCTGGCGCTAATCCCCTAATCACTTATTATTGGTGGAGCACTGCTGGTGAGCGGACAACAACCTTGACAGTCGATTACAGTGCTTATCGCGAACAAATCACAGACGTGCTTCTTGATGGCACTGGCGGCGGCTACATTGAGATTATAATCGAGACACAAACCGGCGGCGGAGCACCACTTGAAATGTATTTTGATAACGCAAAACTTTCAGACCCCATTCCGGAGCCGGCGACACTTACTCTGCTCGGTCTTGGATTGGCTTTGCTCAGGAAGAGAAGCTAAATAAAGCTAAAAATTTGTTGATTAAAAAATAAGCGTCCTGACGATTCCAACAAATTAATGTTGGAAAGCAGGACGCTTTTTTTGTATAAATATATTTTATGTTATTGAAGGATTGATGGTTATGGGAAAACTTCGAATCGGACTAATCGGTTATGGAAATATGGGGAGAAACCACGCCAAATATCTTGTTTCCGGCGAAGTGTCCGATGCTGAATTAGCGGCCGTCTGCGACAACAATACTGATAACATCAATCGTGCGAAAAAAGATTTTGCGAGCACCGGCATTAAGTATTTCAGCGATTCAGAGGAGCTTATGAAGTCCGGCCTTGTGGACGGGATATTTATCGTTGTGCCGCATTATCAACATCCGGATTTGATAACGGCAGGTTTGAAAAATAATCTGCACGTACTGACTGAAAAGCCTGTGGGGGTGTTTACGAAAAATGTTCGGCAGGTGAACGCACTTGCGGCAAAAAGCAAAAAAGTATTCGGCATAATGTTCAATCAGCGCACTAATACGGTTTATCAGAAAATCAAAGAAATGATTTCAGCCGGGGCGCTTGGCGAAATTAAACGAACCAACTGGATCGTAACCCATTGGTATCGGGCGCAGAGCTATTACGAACTCGGCGGATGGCGTGCCACCTGGGCAGGAGAGGGCGGAGGCGTCCTGCTTAATCAGTCTCCGCATCAATTGGACCTGTGGCAGTGGATTTGCGGGATGCCGGTGAGAGTGCGGGCGTTCTGCAGCTTCGGGAAATATCATAATATCGAAGTCGAAGACGATGTAACGGCTTACGTCGAATACAAAAACGGCGCGACTGGCGTATTCATCACCACAACAGGTGAAACGCCCGGTACAAACCGTTTTGAGATAGCAGGCGATAACGGCAAAATTGTTCTCGAAGATGAAAAAATCACTTTCTGGAAGACGGCCATGCCGGAAAGGCAATTTAATAGGGAATTCAAGGGCGGATTCGGCGCTCCGGAAAATACGAAAATAGACGTTGCGGTAGAAGGCAAAGGCGAAGAACACAAAGGCATTATGAAAGACTGGGTTAAGGCAATTTTGACAGGTTCGCCGATGCTTGCTCCCGGCGCAGAAGGGATAAACAGTCTTGAACTGTCCAACGCGATGCTTCTTTCCACATGGCTGGACGACTGGGTTACGCTGCCTCTCAACGATGAACTGTTTTATGGAAAACTACAGGAAAAGATAAAAGAATCAAAGAAGTAAGGAAATAAGGAAGCAAAGATTCACACATTATCGTACCGGTGACGGCTAAATGTGCAGATTGTTTTAATAAGGGGAAAAAATGTATTTAACGGGATTTGCGGATGAGGCGGCAAAGGATATCGAAGGCCAAATACGAGCGACGAAAGAACTCGGCTGGAAATATATCGAAAGCAGAAGCGTAAACGGCAAAAACATCCATGACATTTCCGATGAACAGTTCGATGTTGTCTGCGAAAAACTTGCGGCGTCGGGAGTAAAGATAAACTGCTTCGGCTCAACTATCGCCAACTGGGGCAAGAAAATCACAGAACCTTTCGATTCTTCACTTGCCGAGGCTAAAAGGGCGATACCGAGAATGCAGAAACTTGGCTGCAAATTGATTCGCATAATGAGTTTTGCCGTTCTCGATGACCGGAGTCCCGACGACCAGATGGAGCAGGAGAGATTCAGCAGGGTCAGGGAACTTAAAAAGATGTTCGATGACGCGGGGCTGACAGTCGTTCATGAAAACTGTATGAACTACGGCGGGATGGGCTGGACATATACTCTTAAACTTATTGAAAATGTGCCGGGGCTTAAACTCGTATTCGATACCGGCAACCCGGTGTTTACGGACGACCGCACAAAACAAAAACCATATCCGAAACAGTCTGCATGGGAATTCTATACGCACGTCAAAGAGCATATCGAATATGTTCATATCAAGGACGGTATATGGGAACCCTCTACAGGCAAAACTAAATTTACATTTCCAAACGAAGGCAGCGGCGATGTAAAACGAATCGTCAAAGATTTGCTCGATAGCGGCTATGACGGCGGCATATCGATGGAGCCGCACCTCGCAGTTGTGTTTCACGATAAAAACGTGCAGTCTGAAGAATCAGTCAAATACGCCAACTATGTGGAATACGGCAGGCGTTTTATGGCGATGCTGAAAGAATTAGGACATTAAACATTACAGTTCTTTATATTCGAAGTAATCGAAGTCGGCGTGATTCTTTGTTCCTGAAATATCCTGACAGCAAATTCCCAAGAATGAGCCGGTAAAACGACCTAATTGGCAATATTCATCGGCAAGTCTTGATGCATCGAAAACGGGACCGATTTTATTCCATGTCTTTTCGTCCAAACTATACGAAAACTGTAATGAGGCATTGTCAACGTCTGCCCTTAAGTAGCAACGGGATTGATTGAGCGGGATTTCTTTTGCAGACTCATCGTAAACATTATTGTCGCACGTCAAAATGCCGAGATGTCTGCCGAGCTTTTCATCTAAACTGACTCGTAGATAAAAATAATTCTGCGTATCATATAAAAGCACCATACCTGCCATTTGCTGGAATGTTTTCGGTTCAAACTCAAGGCAGGTTGTCGCCTGAAAACTAAAAGATTGAATTCTGCGAACAACGAGGCTCTGCCTGTGCATTGAACCGAGTGATTCTCTGCCGAATAAACGCAAAAAGCCTTTGCGCTGCTTTAGAGTTATCCAGCTTTCGTCGGCGGGAAGACGCGGAGTGCTGAAATTAACATTCAATACTTCGGAATCGAAATCGTCACGAACAGGTTCAGGTGCGAATTTATGTCCAGGTAATCCGGGAGCATCAACGTCAACTTTCGGAGTGTTGCCGCCTTCGATTCTCAGCCAGCCGTCGTTAGTCCAAAAACATTTCTGGATTGCGGTTTCTCTGCCGAGCATACAGCGGCGTTTCGGTTTTGTATCCCGCATTAGAGGCCTGCCGCAAAGATGAACCATATACCATTGATTGTTTTGAGTCTGCACGATTGAGGCATGGCCGGCTCTTTGCAGTTCCAATTCGGGATTGTATCTGCTCGTAAGCACGGGATTGGTCGGGTCAACTTCGTAAGGGCCATCTATTTTTTTCGACCTTGCCATTGTAACGGCGTGTTCGTATTCCGTGCCGCCTTCAGCGGTCAAAAGATAATAGAAGCCATTGAGTTTATAAAGATGCGGGCCTTCGGTGAGTTTCAAATCTGTGCCTTTGAAAATATTTTTAATCGGGCCGATGAGTTTTTTTTGCTTTAGGTCGTATTCCTGCAGAATAATTCCGGAGAATGGGTTATGACCTTTGCGATGGTCCCAATACATATTTACAAACCATTTCCTTCCGTCGTCATCGTGAAACAGCGACGGGTCAAAGCCGGAAGAATTAAGATATATTGGTTCGGACCAGGGGCCCATTATGTTTTTTGCGGTAACGAGATAATTATGGCAGTCTTTAAAATTGCTGTAATAAATTCGCGTATTCGTATATATGAGATAAAAGAGGCCGTCGCAGTAACTCAGACACGGAGCCCAGATACCGCAGGAAGGCATATTGCCGATCATATCGAGCTGGCTGACGCGAGTCAGAGGATGAGTAAGCAGTTGCCAGTGGACGAGGTCTTTTGAATGATGAATCTGTACGCCGGGAAACCATTCAAAAGTACTGGTGGCGATATAATAATCGTCTCCGACCCGCAATATCGAAGGGTCGGGATTAAACCCCGGCAATATCGGGTTGTGAATCTTTTTCATATATGCCTTTCATTCTGATAATTGTATAAACCATCTATGATATGCTTTCAGGCACTATCTTTCAATATTTATTATTTGCGTTTGCCATAAGCGATAAATTCCTCGGAAGCGATTTCCTGCCATTTCGGGTCGAGCCCAATCGCGACATTATCTGAATAATATCCGGCGATGAAGCCTCCTCTGTTTTTCCAGAGTTTATCGATCATTTCCCTTGCCTTGGCACGGATGATTTTTTCATCGCGACTCTGAAGCGTTTTCTGGATATCCACAGGAGACCAGAACGTAATTTTGCTGTTTTTCTGATATTCGGCGAGCTGGTCGATGCCGTGAAGGTCGGGCTGGTCGAACTGTAGGACGTCGATGCCCGCTTTAATCAGGCCGGGAACGATGGCGGCGGTTCTGCCGCAGGAGTGCATAAATACCTTTATCCCGCACTGGTGAGCAATGCCGCATAGTTTCACAAATCTCGGGAAAAATTCCTCATACCATAAATCTGGACTGATGAATAACTGGTTTTGGGTACCCCAGTCTTCCGGATACATTACGCAGTCTGCACCGGCTTTGGCGTGATTGCGAATCATATCCTCCAAAAGAACATCAATGCGGTCGTGAAGAACTCTGATTTTTTCCCTTTCAAGAACAAGAGCCATCAGGTAATTGTCGATTTTTAAAATTTTACGAGCGATATTGAATGCAAAGCCGGGCATTCCGCCGATGAGCCATTTATCTTTATTATTTTTCCTTGCCTTGACGACGGTATAAAAGTCTTCAAATTTTGAAAAGTCAGGTAATTGGTAATTTTCAATTTCAGAGGCATCAGACAAGGCGCCTTTTACGACTTCGCCTTTTGTGGTGTCGTCGATTCGTTGCCAAATATTGCCCCATTCGTCCATTCTTTCCCATTTTGTTGGGCTGACTTTTTCCCAATCGGTGGCACAGGTTTTTGCGTCGTCGTTGACCCAGTGAAAATCCGATTCAGGGAACGAACGTGCGACTCGCTCGGGGTTCTGGAAATCCAAAGTTCTTTGAACGATTTCTTTCGATGTCATTGTCATACTAAAATTCTACCTTTCTGTTAAAATATACTTTGAGATTGCTTCGTCGTCCGCCAAAGGCGAGACTCCTCGCAATGATGACAATAGAGATTTATAACGCGTAAACACTGTGCATATCATAATAAACACCTTTTTTGTCGAGCAACTGCCGATGTGTACCGATTTCGGCTATTTTTTTATTTTCGAGAACTATTATTTTGTCGCACTTCTGAATGGTGCTGAGCCGGTGAGCGATAATAAAAGCCGTTCTGTTTTCAAGCATATTGTCGATGCTCTGCTGAATAAGTTTTTCCGTGACTGAATCGACAGAACTTGTAGCCTCATCCAATATTACTATGGCAGGGTTTTTCAGGAACACGCGGGCGATAGCAAGTCTCTGTTTCTGGCCGCCACTGAGCTTGACACCTCTTTCGCCGACAATAGTATCAAATTTGTCCGGCAATTCAATAATCGTATCGTAAATATTTGCCATTACACAGGCTGTTTTCATTTCATCTTCGGTTTTGCCGGGATTTGCAAACAAGAGATTGTCCCTGATGTTTCCATAAAATAAAAATGTTTCCTGGAAGACAATGCCGATGTTCTGACGAAGCGAAGTCTGCGTGAAATCTCTTATATCCTGTCCGTCGATTTGTATTGAGCCTTCCTGCGGGTCGTAGAAGCGGGGCAGAAGCGAAATCAGGGTAGTTTTACCGCTGCCGGTAGGGCCGACGACGGCGATTTTTTCGCCGGAGTTTACTTCCAGATTTATTCCGTCGAGCACCTGTTCTCTGCCGTAGGAGAATTTTACGTTTTTGAAACTTACATTGCCTTTGACGGAAGCTGTTTCAAGTTTGGCGGCGCCGGCTTTATCATTGATGTCCGGCACTATTTTCAGGAAATCAACAATTCTTTCCAGGCCGACCATTCCGTCCTGAAAGAGATTCATTACATTCAATATGGCGCCGATTGAGCCGTATAAATAATTCGACAGCATCAGGAAAAGCGTTATCGTTCCGATGGTTACCGAGCCGAATTTGTAAAACATCAGGATTCCGCCGATTACGGCAATCTGCATCCTGCCCCAGTCCATAGAGCCGTAGCTGAGCTGATGATTAAAACTGAATACCCGCATAATCTGGTTCTGGACATCGTAGAACTGGCGATTTACATTGCGGTAAACTTCGCTCGAATGGTCCTCAAGGCTGAATGCTTTGATTTCCTTTATGCCGCTGATGGTCTCCTGCAATTGAGAAGTTATCTGCGACTGATGGGTGCGCTGTTTTCGATATAACGGTTTCAGTTTTGTCCTGATTGTGTAAAAAGCGTAAAAAAGCACAGGCATAGGCAGCATGGCGACGACAAAAAGCACCGGCGAAAGTATTACCATTATTACCGGCACCAATACAAGATGAATGGTAACGTAAACGAGGTGAAAACTGTTTCTCAGCATCAGGCTGAAATTGTTTATATCGCTTACGGTTTTTGTCAGCACGTCGCCGACACGCGCCGAGTTAAAATACGACAGGGATAATTTATTGATATGGTCCTGCAGTTTCAGCTTAATTGAATATATGACTAATTCCACGCTTCTGGTTGCGAGGCGATGCATCGCGACGCCGACGCTGTTGGCTATTAATATGACCACGCCCATCAATGCGATGAACGCGATAGAAAAGATTGTTTTTTCAAAAGCGGTCGAGCCGGCCTTCAGCCAGAAAATATTAGCGTCATTGGTAATCAAAACGTGGTCGATATAATATTTTATGCTTAACGCCGGCAAAAGATTGAGAGCGGAGTTCAGAAAGAACAGGAAATAAACTGTGCTTAGAGGCTTTTTGTACGGCTTGAGAAAAAGCCAGAAATGCTTCATATATTCCGTATTTTTGTTTTGAGGCCCGGGAAACTGTTGTATATTTTTCATTGTTTTTTTGTCTTTAAAATTTATTTAACATTATTTTCAAGCCAGCCATATACAAGATTTTGTATCTGAATTGAAAAATAATTATATTCATTTATTATATCAAACTGGAGCTTATCCCGTGAGTCATATAAGTTATATACTTGTGCGGCATTTTCAATACAATTTTTCAGGCCTGAAATATTTGTCTCGTAATCATTCGTGCAGGCGACGATAAGAGCTTTTCGAGGGGCGACCGAAGCAATAAGCTGGTCTATGTCGTATGGAACGCGGGCTTCATTTCTGATGAAAGACTCAAGTTTCGGAATATAAGGATACCGGGTGCAGTATTTTTGTATTCCACCAGTGTCGGGCGATTCCAATCGCATCGGCGAAAGTCCCGCAACACAAACCACGCCTGCTGCACGCTCGTCAAGAGCCGCTGTGTAAAGAGCGACCTGACTGCCCAAAGCGTAACCCAGAAGGTAAATCTTTTTCGAATCGATGTAGTTGACATCGGAAAGACTGTCGATTGCCCGTTGCACGTCAAAAACCATTTTGCCGAGAAGAGAGAAGTCTTTATTTCTATCGTAAAAATCAACGGCCTCAATCTGCCTGCTGCCGAAACCAATCGGGTCAAACGCGAGAACAGCGAAACCTTTTTTGGCTAATTTAAGATGGACAGGTACGCCATAAGAATAGTTTGAACTATAGCCGAAAGGAACGCAGGCTGGAGAAAGCCAAACACAAGCAGGGAATTTGCCGCGGCCGAGCGGTTTGTAAATGTGAGCGGGGATGTAACCTTCGATTAAAAAATCGATTTTTTCAATGCCGGCATAATTCTGGTCTTTTGCGAACCTGTCACGGCCGACAAAATCACTCGTAAATTTCCAGGTTTGATTTATCCGAGCTCTCATAGATTCATCAACGGTTGTATTCGAAGCGGTTCCGAGCATTAAATTTATCTGTTCGATGATTTCTGCTTTCTGCTGCCGCCATTGATTCGAATCGGTCGTGAGTTTATCAACAGCTTTAGGAAAAGCAGTTATGTCGATAATTTTATTATTTATAATCTGCGGATATGGAGGCTTTGTGTCATATATCCTGCTGACCTGCTCGATTTTATCCGCGGGAAGTCTGTCAAACTGCCAATCGAGCCAATCGAGGGTTTGGCCGATGAATTCGGGGCCGACGCCGTGGCCGCCCTGACGGAGAGCAATTGCGATTTTATCAGGACGGCCTAGCGTTTTATACACTTCTTTTGCAGAAAAATACGACTGATATACGCCCCAGATGGAACTGCAGCCGTCGTTTGCCGCTTCGCAGATAAGCATCGGGCGAGGAGCCATCAGGGCCATAAGGATATTACTTTCGACGGGCAGTTTATTTTCACGGCCGGAGAAGAAACGGAAATTATTGCAGAACCAGTCGGGAAACGAGCGAGTAATCATCTCGATGCTTTCGCCGAAATACGATTCGTTATAATACCTCGATGGGCAGGCTCCGCCCTGACCGGAACTTACGGGGATAATAGCAGTGATTCTTTCATCAATCGCACCGGCGATAAAGGTTTGTTTGCCGTTGCGTGAATGGCCGATGATTGCGATTTTGTTCTTGTCTATGAAGTCGAGCGTGTAAAGATAATCGACGCTTCTTGCCGCGGCTAAGGCCCTGCGGGTAAGCGCGCTCCAGTCGCAATCGGGCCAAATGGCGGGATACGATTTTGTATCATCTTTGAAATCGTCGCCATTGTAAATGCATGCGACATAACCTCTGGCGACTGCGGCCATCGCCCAGCGTTTGTGGAATGGCTGGGTTAAAAGCACAGGAAACGGGCCTTTGCCTGCGGGCCTGATAATTTCAACATTTAATTTCGCCTTGTTTTCAGTACCGAAACTTATCAGAACATTTTCAATTGTGAGGTCATTTGCTTCCCTGGTATTCAAAATTTCGGCTTTGAGATTTGTCGGCGCGGCGGGCATTGAGCCGAAGACATATTTATGATACAGGGCCAAATAATCTTTACGCATATTTTGCCAATCGGCAGCATTTTTTATTTTCGGAATCTGCGGCAAATCCGGCTGTGAAGGCATATTATCAAAATCCGGCGGAGTTACGCCGCTTTCGTCGAGCCACTGGTCCCAGGTTTGACTGACAGGCAGCATGGTCCGCATTTCATTAAGACGGGCTTTAGCGCTTTTTGTCATTTTTTTTTGACCGGATAAAACAACGGTTGTAATGGAATTCTTTGGTGAAACAAAATCATTCAATTTTGAAAGCTTACCGGCGGCGGCACAATTTTCCTTTTCAGTAGTTCGATAAATATTGCTGTCTTTAACGTCAAAATTGTCGAAAGCGAGTTCGAGAGTAATATCTATTTGCGAAGGATTGATTATTATTGCAGAGATTTTATCGCTGGCAGGATTAAGAAAAGCTGAAATACGCAGCGCATTTGAATTTGATTTTGCATCGATACGCTGCCAATTCGGGTCAGTAAAAGCGGAATAATGTTTAAACGCGTAGTAGACCGGATTGACGGAATAAGTCTCCCGGTGTGTACTGATAAGGCCCAGAGGTTTTTCCCAGATTAATTGCCAATAAAGAAAAGCAGAAACATTTTCGGCTGTAAGGGCATTGTGAATGATAAGAGCGAGATTCATCGCATCGGCAAAAGAGGTGACATCTCCGCCGCCGCTTTCCCGGGCAAATTCATTTTGCATCAAAGGCTTATCGTTAAAATCCGCGGCAAAACGACTCATTGCAGGAAGGAAACTGTCGGGCGCATCATCACTGCCATCATTATAAATATGATGACTATAGCCGAAAATTTTTGATTTGTCCTCGGCAGTGAAATTGTTAATAAACATTCTTGCAGAAGCTGTGTTTTTGCATTCAGGGCCGAGAAACCGTGGAGGATTCGCCAGTTTGCCGAGCTTATTGTACACTGCGCGAAATGCGAGGTTGTAGCCCGCAGAAGATTCGGTCTGGCAGGGGTCGAATCTGCAGGTATCCCATTCGGTTAGATAATCCGGTTCATTTTGAAATGTTAAATAATAAGGATATACGCCGCGGCTGTTTAAATCGACAAGGCTGTCGTACCACCATTGCGCAAGCGCTTCATATTTATAATTGCCGTTTGCGTCTTTGGCGAGGGTGCCGCCTTTGGTGTTGTTATTGCTTTTTAATGAAGACGGAGGCGACCATGATGCAATCATAATCTTCAGGGGGCGAGGCAGGACTTTATTGGCATTATCAATAATTTTTACGGCTCTGTCTGTGTAGTTGCTGTCATGTCCATCATAAAGATAAGTATTTCGAATTCTTAAAATATCCAGCCCAAGTTCCTTAAAGGCGATATTATAGAAATTGGGCAGAACAGAAAATCCCGCAAGTGTTCGGTCGTACCATGCTGCGGAAGCACCAAAACCTTCTAATTTTTGATAGCGTATATTCGCATCAATTGTGCCGTAGGCGTTTGGCTTAATCGAAGCGTTATCGAGAGCTTCCGGTGCAGGACCAAAAACATTCACATCATCGACGAAGAAGTTTGTGCCGGATGGCGGACCTTCAAAATAAATATCTAAATATGTAAGGGCGCCGTTTACTTTTAATGTAAAAGTGCCTTTTAATTCAACCCATCCGGAGTTGTTCGCGGTTCCGGTGGCGATGTTGGTATATACAGTTCCGTTAGCATCGTGCTGCTCAAGGGAAATTGCAACATTGGCAGAGGCGGCATTCTCTAATTTTATCCAGCCGGAAACCTGGTATGTGCTTTCATTTTTTACCTTGCCCATAAGAGACTGTTTTATTCCCTGCCAGTTAGCGGTTCTGTCGCTCGATTTTCCGCAGGCGGAGCCGGAGTGCTTTTCGACGGTTGACTGCGTAAATACGCCTCCTCGTGAGGCCCAGCCCCGGGTGTCTTCAAGGCTGGGATTTGTTAAAACATTCGTGTCAGCAAAGCAGGAAGAAAAAGCTGTAAAAATTACGATTGAAAAAAATAATTTTGTAGACATTTTGCTCACCTTTAATCCATTTCAGATGATAATGTTGTAATTGAATTTTTTGGAACGGTTAATACGTTATTTTTATCCATATCGCCGATGAGGATGCAATTTTCTGTTCGGCTGGTACGATAAATTTTGGCTGAAGCGAATTTGCAGTTCTCTGCTGTAATCGTAAGTGAAATATCTGTATCTGGAGAAGTGTTGATAATAACTGTGCTGATTTTTTTATTGTCGGGACTGATAAAGGATGTTATCCGCAGAGCAGGGGAATCTGTTGATGCTTCGATTCGCTGGAAGCCGGATTTTATAAAGGCTGAAAACTGTTTGAACGTGTAATAAGTCGGATTGATTTTGTAACCTTCGCTGCCGATAGGAGTGGCAAGCGTTATAAGGCCTCCGCCGATTGCACCTTTGCGAAACAGGCTCCAATAGCAATATGAAGTTAAATTTTCATGGACGAGACAATTCTGAATGTGACGGGCGGTAAACATCGCGTCGTTGTAATCGGGATTACGCGAATACTCTGTCTGGAAGAAAGGTTTGCCTGCGTATCTGGCGGCGTATTTTCTTAATGCCGCGACGTAGCCTTCCGGATTTTCGTATCCGCCGCTGCCGTCGCTGTAAAGGTGATGTGTCCATGCGTAAACGTGGTTCGTATCTATGATAGCGTCGATATACGGCCTTGACCTGCCGAAGCCCATTGTTTCAGGGGCGAGCATTTTCGGCATCTTATCGCCGAATTGTGAATATAACTTTTTATAAACCGCTTCGAACGCGAGATTGTAGCCTGCCCAGTCGGTATCTTCTGTCGGTGAAAATTTGCAGGAGGCATAGCCTGTCTCGATATCGCACTCGTTTTGAATGCTGAGATAATCAATTTTTACTCCGCGAGCCGAAAGGTTTGCCACGCTGTCTGCCCACCAGTCTGCGAATTCCTCGTACATATATTTGCCGTTCGCATCTTTCTTGAGTGTGCCGCCCGTAGTGTGATTATTGCTTTTGAGAGCAGGCGGAGGCGACCATGACGCAATCATAATTTTTACAGGACGAAGCGAAACGCCGACATTTGCGTTAATAATCTCGACCGTATTATCGATATATTTTTCATCGATGCCGTAAAGATTTTGTATCCTGTAAATTTCAAGCCCTAAATCTTCGAACATTAATGTGTAAAGCTCCTGTTTTTTGGGATTCGAAGTGAGCCAGTTCGGGTCATATCCGCCTGCGGCGCCGAAACCTTCAAATTGCTGATAGCGAATAGCTGCATCGATTTTTCCCACGGCATTAGTATCCAATGGTTTCGCCGGAGGGGCAGGCGGGCCGAATACATTCACATCATCAACATAAAAATTAACACCGGCGGCGGGGCCTTCGAAGTAAACATCCAAAGTGCCAAGCTGGCCTTTATATTTGAGTGTAAAATCGCCGGAAAGTTCGACCCAGTTACGATTATCGGCGGCCGCTGAAGCAATGCGTATATAATTGGTATCGGCACTGTCGGTCTGGGCGATGGTTAGCTGAATATTACTGCTGTCTGCATTTTCGAGTTTTACCCAGGCGGAAATCCGATAGGTTTTTCCGTTTTCCATTTTTCCCATCATGGACTGTTTGATTCCCTGCCAGGTATCGGTTCTGCCGAATGCTTTGGCACTTTTTGTGCCGCTGTGTTTTTCGTTTGTATCGGCAGCGATTGAGCAGTTGCGGCCTGCCCATCCGGCGGTGCCGTTTTCGAATCCCGGATTGACGAGCAGGTTGGTATTGCTGTCATCAGGCAGTTCGAAGGTGAATTCATTTGGGCCGCCGGGGACGACATCGATAGTCACAGTCAAAGGTTTAACAGAGGCGGAGGAAAGAGTCACATTGTATTTTCCATAAAATCCCCTGAAACCGGCATTTCCTTTATCGTCTGTAGCTGATGAATCGTTAGTTGTCCATTCCTTCAGCAGCGATTCATATCTTTTTCCCGCTTCGTTTAATGTCCAGTCATTATTAACTATATGGCAGTTTTCTCTCCAGTGCGAGCCTTGCCAGAATCCCCACATCATAACTCCGCCGACTGCGGGATGACTGAAAGAAATGCGATAAAAATCTTCCAAATCATTTGCACGCAGATTCGGGTCGACCTGCTTGACATCAAATTCTGTTATCCAGATTGGCAGGTTAAATTTTCCAAGTTTATCGAGGGCAGTAATATAATCTGTTCGGCTGAAATTCGGCTCTATATGGCCCTGAATTCCTATACCGCCAACGGGCAGAGATTGATTAAGCAGTTTTGTAATGAAATTTTCATAGCGGCTCGTATCATAATTATTTTTCCACAGCACATCGTATTCGTTAACGAAAAGCCTGCAACCGGGGTCAATCCTGTGAGCCTCATTGAACATCCAGTACCAGATTTCTTCGCCAAGCCGGTCTTTATAAAATGAACCGTGAAGAATTTCATTATCGACGTCCCAGTGTACGAATTTTCCCTTAAAATGATTTACGGCACTATCCATTCGATTTTCAACAGCGGTGCGGAGCGGACTTTGTGCCGGCAGCGGGGCGAAGGCCAAATCTTTTAACCATTGCTGGGTGTATTTTTCCTTTTCCCAGAAAATACAGTGGCCGCGCATAGTGATTCCGTTGGCTGCGCACCAGTCAGAAATCTTATCCGCCGCTTCATAAGTAACATTTCCCTGCTCTGCGGGCTCGTTGGAATACCATTTGGATTCGTTTTCCATTACCGCCCACTCAAAATGATTTTTGAAGAAGTTGGTATAATTGGGATCGCTTATGTTATAGTTGATACAGGAGCCGAAACCAAAATCATGTTTTACCTGACTGATTTTGATGTTAACTCCGGACAAAGGCCCTCTATCGCTTTGCGATACGGCGGTAATTCGGAAATTACCCCTGCGGATTTGCTCTATCCGGTTGTTTGCATCAGTACGCCAGTCGCCATAGCATTGCGACAATGACAGGGCCGTTGTGAATGTAAGGAAGATGTAAAAGTGCTTAACAATTTTTTTAATGTTCATTTTGTCCATCCTTGTCTTTTACCAGTTTTGTATACAGTTCGAGTCCTGCGGGTTGTTACACTTCATCCACTGCAACGAGAAATCACTGAAATCAAGAAAATCGACTTTACCGTCAGTTGGCTGAAAATCTGCGCCGCCGCAATTATTATTTGCCGGGCAATCAGAGCTTAGCCAGTATTCGGATACAGTAAAGAGGTCTTCGTAATCGACGCGGCAATCGCCGTTCAAATCCGCATTGAGGGACAATCCTAACTCCTGAACCTGCTGACAGGTCGTCGGTTCATTCGTGAGTTCAATGGTAAATTCGTTTGGGCCGCCGGGAACAACGTCAATAATCACGACGGTCGGCTCCGCACCGGCAGGCGTAAGTGTGATGCTGTATTTCCCGTAAAAACCTCTGAAATTCGTGCTTCCATTATTATCTGTAATCGATGAATCATTTGTAGTCCATTCGTTCCTGATGGCTTCGTATCTTCTTCCCGCTTCGTTTAAGGTCCAGTCCGAATTAACAATATGGCAGTCATCTCTCCAGTGAGAATCCTCCCAGAATCCCCACATCAGGATTCCCTTTACGGCAGGATGGCTGAAAGCGATACGGTAAAAGTCTTCCAGGTCGTTTGCTCTTATATTTTCATTCACATCGTTGACATCGAATTCCGTTACCCATATCGGAAGATTGCATTCGGCCATGCTGTCGAAACGAGCCTTTACAGCGTTGCGGTCGAAACCGCCTTTCATATGGCACTGAACACCTATGCCTTTTACCGGCGCGCCGTCAGCAAGGAGTCCGTATATCTGCTGTTTGTAATCGTTTAGATTATAACCGCCGTCGATAACGCTGTAATCGTTTACGAAAAGCTGACAATTCGGGTCGATAGCCTGGGCTGCCTGAAACATCCACGGACGAATGGAAAGTCCGAGTCTATCTGCAAAGTATGAATTATCGCACATCTCGTTGTTTACGTCCCAGTGAACGAATTTATTTTTAAAATGATTTACAGCACTGCTGAGCCTGTCCTGCACCGCCAGAAGCAAGGCGTCCGTGCTCAGGTTCTTTATCCATGTCTGAATTACACCTTCCGCTGCCCAGAAAATACAATGCCCCCTCATAGTAATATTATTTGCACTGCAGAAGTTGTAAATGCTGTCAGCCGTCGTGTATGTTACGTAATCTTCAGAAGGTTCATTGAAATACCATTTCGATTCGTTCTCCATCACGGCCCATTCGAAATGGTTTTTGAAGAATTGAGCGTAATTGGCATCTGAAATACGATAATTTATCGCCGAGCCGAAAGGGAAGCCGTGTCTTATCTGATGGATTTCGATATTTACATCTGCTATTGGCGTTTTGGAGCCATAAGGCGAAACGGCGGTAATGCGAAAATCACTTTTGCGGATTTGTTCTATTCTCTCGTTTGCCGCAGTTTCCCAGTCGCTATCGATAAGTTCTACAGACACATCGTCGACATAGAAACTTACGCCTGAAGCGGGGCCTTCGAAATAAAGATTCAGACCTGTCAGGGTGCCTGATACGTTCAGGGTAAAGTAATTGGATAAATAAGTCCAGGTGTTATCATAACCTGTAGACCACATTATCGGGATATACTTTGTGCCGCTGTCGTCTACCTGTTTGACAGTGAGTCCCATCGAATTACTTGAAGCGTTTACGAGTTTTACCCAGCCTGAAATAGAATATGTCTGTCCGTTAGTGAGTTTTCCCAGTAACGACTGGCTTATTCCCTGCCAGGTTGCCGTCCTGTTGCTGACCAGCGCGCCGTAGCTGCCTGAATGCGGAACAGTTACAGTGGATATGTTGCAGCCAAGCTGCGTCCAGCCGGTTGTTGTGCCTGTTTCGAGTCCCGGATTGACGAGCACGTTAGTGTCGCCAAAGCAGGGCGATATCAGTATAACTGACGCAAGAGCCAAAAATATATAAAAGTACTTAACGGTAATTTTGTTCATTCCTAATTTACCAATTTTGTGTACAACTCGAATCCTGCGGGTCGTTACACTGCATCCACTGCACTGCAAAATCGCCGAAGTCTAAGAAATCTACAGTGCCGTCAGTCGGTTCGAAGTCGGCACCTTCGCAATTACTGTTTGCAGCGCAATCGGTACTGAGCCAGTAGTCGGACATTATTTCAAGGTCGCCGAAGTTGACGTAGCAGTCGCCGCTAAGGTCTGACAATAAAGCCAAACCGCCATTTTGAACATCTTCACAGGTTTGATATGTCGGCAAAACGGCTTTTATTACCATACCGATAATCGCTTGTCGGTTTACAGTGGACGAATAAGTTGCGCTCGGCGTTTCTGCAACGCCGGTTGCTGATTTATGGCCGGTGACACCGGTATGCCCACTCGATGGCGAGACCGATTGGTCTGTACCTTCTGTGAAACCATTGTTCAAAGTATAAGAGCCGTTGTTGCCGCAGACAGCGGCGACAATAACCATATCTCCCTGGTCAGTTGAAAGAGCGGATGTGGTAATCGGATTTGTTCCGCTTGTCGTATTATTGCCGGCATACGCACCGATAAGAGCAGCCTGATTAACATTCGAGAAAAATGCACTGGCATACGATACGCTGCTCATTGTAGAACTCCACGTTGGGCTGAAATTTGTTGCAATTGCGGATGTGATGTCCGCATCATTGAGGACAAAAACAGCAGTCTGATTTGAATATGAAGCAATTGCGTCAGCTTCAATAATCTTTGTCATTAGCTTGCCGCCATAACTTACCGAAGTAAGATTGCTGCTGCCGGAACTCTCGCCATGTGCCACAAAAACAAGAATACGGTTCGTCCCGGTTTCTTTTGCATGATTCAACCCGGTAGTCCATGAGCCGAGAAGCTCAACATTTGCTCCCGGCGCCATAGTTCTGGCAGATGCCGGAGCTGACCATCCGGTTTCATTCGGAGTCTGAGCGTTATCACGAGCCTTGACTCTAAAGGAATATAAAGTATTCGGATTTAAACCTGTGGCTATATAAGTTGTGCTTGTCTGCCAGCCGCTGTTTTTGCTGCTGTCGGTTGTGCATTCGAAGTAATACTGCACCGGCAGCGAATCATCCGTCGCGGTTGTTGCTGTCATAGTGATTGTAGACTGGCCGGTTGCCGTTGGCACTGAAGCCCATGTCATTGGATTCGGTGTTGGAGGAATATATTCCGGCTCCGGGGAGTGAAGGTTAGTTTGAATTTCGAATTGAGCAGTTGTTGTACCCGGTTCCAGTTCGATTGTATATGTTTCATTGCTCTGGCCTGTTGCGCTTAGCGTAATCTCATAAGTGCCGTGAAAACCTCTGAAGTCCACATTTCCATCCACATCGGTGATGCCGTCATCTTCGGTTGTCCATTCGTCCATCAGGGCTTCATATCGAACGCCTTGTACAGTTAAGTTCCCGCTGCTGTCACAAAGACCTGCGTTGGTTCGCCACATCTGGCCATTCATAAAGCCCCAAAACATTACGCCTTCAACATTGGCATGACTGAAGCATATACGCAGGTAGTTCTCGATGTTATCTGCTGATATGGTTGCGTCTGTGTGTGAAGCGTCGAATTCGGTGGCCCAGATAGGCTTGCCAAATACTGCCAGCGGCTGGAGGACATTATCGTAATAACTTTGGGGTTGAAAGCTGACATTTTCTGCGAGGTGCCCCTGGATGCCATAGCCATCAATAGTCGCCCCCAGACCAATCAGGGTGTTGGCACGGTTTACATAATTGGTTGATGAATAACCGCCGAATGAATTGCCGTTGTATTCATTCATAAACATCCCGCAATCGGGGTCCAATGCTTTAGCGGCATTGAACATATGAACTATTCCTGCGCTGCCGAGACGACTGGTGAAGAAATTATCGGTAAGCATTTCATTATCGACGTCCCAGTTGTAGAATTTGCCTTTGAAATGGGTTACAGCGCTGTCGATACGTTCGTCAACTTCACCCAGTAGTTCGCTGGCGGTAGGATACGTGGCATAGCCTAAGGCCGCAAGCCAGTCCGGGAACTCGGAATTCTCCTGCTCCCAAAAGAGACAATGGCCGCGCATCTTGATTCCGTTGTTGTTGCACCAGGTGTAGATAGTGTCTGCGTTCGTATAGGTCACAACGTTCCTTGTATATTCATTGGCTTTCCATTTTGTATCATTTTCGCAAACCGCCCAATTGAAATGGCTGAGTATGAAATTCTTATAGATTGTGTTACTCATCTGCGAACTGCGGATGCAGGTGCCGAACACAAAATGATGATTAACCAGTTCTATTTGCACATTAATGCCGCTGACGGGCTGTCCCAGCGAGTTGACTAACGTAATCTGCGCATTTCTTTTGCGTATGTTTTCGATTCTCGTATTGGCGTCGCTTTTCCAGTCGCCCAAAGCAATCGATGAAATAACAGCCGTTAAAAATAAACATCTGCCTAATTTTTTAATAAACATCCCAGCCTCCTTATGTTTTTTTTAATTTACCAATTCTGTATACAATTTAAACCCTGCGGGTCGTTACACTGCATCCACTGCACTGCAAAATCGCCGAAATCAAGAAAATCAACAGTGCCGTCAATCGGTTCGAAGTCGGCACCTTCACAATTATTGTTTGCAGCGCAATCGTTACTGAGCCAGTAGTCGGACATTATTTCAAGGTCGCCGAAGTTGACGTAGCAGTCGCCGCTAATGTCTGACAATAATGCCAAACCGCCGTTTTGAACATCTGTACAGGTTTGATATGTCGGCAAAACGGCTTTTATAACTATTCCGAGGATTGCCTGTTCAGATGAAGAGGAAAAAGTCGCACTGGGAGTTTCGGGGGCACCAGTTCCTAATTTGTGGCCGGTCACGCCGGTTGCATACCAATAACTGCCAAACTGCTGATCTGTTCCTTCTGTGAAACCGTTGTTTAAAGTGTATGAACCGGCGGCGCCGCCGGTAGCTGCGACAATAACCATATCGCCCTGGTCGGTTGCAAGGGGAGATGTCGTAATAGTTGTCCCGCTTGCAGTATTATTTCCGGCATACGCACCAATAAGAGATGCCTGGTTGACGTTCGAGAAAAACGCGCTTGAATATGAGTAGCTGCCCCATGTGGAAGTCCAGCTTGGACTGAAATTAGTCGCAATTGCGGATGTGATGTACGCATCATGGAGGACAAAAACTGCAACCTGATAACCAAATGAAGAGCCTGCGTCAACTTCAAGAACCTTTGTCATTGGCTTGCCGCCATAACTGACCGAAGTAAGATCTGCGCCGCCCCAGGATAATCCATGCGCTACAAAGACGAGAATACGGTTCTGGCCTGGTTCTTTTGCATGATTTAATCCTGTAGCCCATGAGCCGAGAAGCTCGACATTTGCTCCCGGCGCCATAGTTCTGGCAGATGCGGGGGCTGATAATTCAGTTTCATTCGGAATCAAAGCGTTATCACGGGCCTTGACTCTGAATGTATATAAAGTACTCGGGCTTAAACCGGCTGCTATGTATGTAGTGCTTGCCTGCCAGCCGCTGTTTTTGCTGCTGTCGTTTGTGCATTCGAAATAATATTGCACCGGCATAGAATCATCCGTTGCGATTGTTGCGGTCATAGTGATTGTAGACTGACCGGTTGCCGTCGGCGTAGAACTCCAGGTCATCGGGTTGGGCGTCGGAGGAATATATTCCGGCTCCGGAGGAGTAAGATTCGTTTGAATCTCAAATAATGCGGTAGTTGCTCCCGGCTCCAGTTCGATTGTATATGTTTCGTCGCTCTGGCCTGCTGAGCGGAGTGTTATCTCGTAAGTTCCGTAAAAACCTCTGAAGTCCGCATTTCCATCTATATCGGTAGTGTCGCTATCTTCAGTCGTCCATTCGTCCATCACGGCTTCATATCGAACGCCCTGTGTAGTGAGAGATCCGGTAGAAGTACAAAGGGCTGCGTTGCTGCGCCACATCTGGCCATCCATAAAACCCCAAAACATTATGCCTTCAACATTGGCATGACTGAAGCATATACGCAGGTAGTTCTCGATGTTATCAGCCGATATGGTTGCGTCTGTATGCGAGGCATCGAATTCGGTGGCCCAGATAGGCTTACCAAATACTGCCAGCGGCTGGAGGACGCTATCATAATAACTTTGGGGTTGAAAGCTGGTATTTTCTGCGAGATGCCCCTGGATGCCGTAGCCGTCGATTGTCGCCCCCAGACCAATCAGGGTGGTGGCGCGGTTTACATAATTGACTGATGAATAACCGCCGAAAGAATTGCCGTTGTATTCGTTCATAAACATCCCGCAATCGGGGTCCAGTGCTTTAGCGGCATTGAACATATGAACTATTCCCGCGTTGCCGAGACGACTGGTGAAGAAACTATCGGTAAGCATTTCATTATCGACGTCCCAGTTGTAGAATTTGCCTTTAAAATGGTTTACAGCACTGGTGAGACGTTCATCAACTTCGCTCAGCATTTCGCTGGAGGCCGGATACGTTGCATAAGGCAGGTCCTCAAGCCATTCTGGGAAATTACCGTTAACCTGTTCCCAAAAGAGACAATGGCCTCGCATTTTGATTCCGTTGGTGTTGCACCAATCGTAGATATAGTCCGCCTGTGCATAGGTCTCATTATCACGTGTAGGTTCATTGGAACCCCATTTAGTCTCGTTTTCGCAGACCGCCCAATTGAAGTGGCCGAGAATGAAATCTCTGTAAGCGGCGTTGTTAAGCAATGGTGAATAAGCGATGCAGGTGCCGAATGCGAAGCGATGCTTAATCTGCTTTATCTGCACCGTAATTCCGCCAACCGGCTGACCGAGCGAATTAACAACTGAAATCTCAAGATTTCGTTTGCGTATGTTTTCGATTCTCGTATTAGCGTCGCTTTTCCAGTCGCCAAAAGCAATCGATGAAATAACAACAGTTAAAAATAAACATCTGCCTAAATTTTTAAACATCCCAACTTCCTTATGTTTTTTAAATTTACCAATTACTTATACAATCAGCACCATTTACAGATTTATCGAATCGGCTGGTAAGCTCCAATAAACGGGGTGTCAGTTTCAGACAGGCTGAGAATCCTGCCGATTTCCGATGGAATCTTAGCCGCCGTTTTTGATGCGTCAAAAGCCTGCAGCAATTCATAATTGCCCAGCTCGGAACTCTTGAATAATGGGCCTTTATAATTTACTAAATTTCGACTGTTAGCTGAAAAATCGGGATACATTTTGTTCAAAGCCTGGGGCGAATCGAAAAATGTCTGGCAATTACTGTCAGGGGCAGGACTCCAATAAATCATACGCGGCGAGCCTTCTGCACACTGCACATACGCATTATTATCGAGTTTTTTAATCTGCGGCTTATTCAGGCGCTGGCATAAGGAGGGCATCTGCCAGAAAACCAAAAGAGGTCCCTTATAATTTTCATCCGCAGTAAGCAGGTTATTTACAAATGTGTGGCCATCGCGGTCATTGACATCCGGGCCGGTACTCGGATGCCAGCCGAAATGGTCGCCGACGGCAGTTCTGTCGGTGCGTCCAAAGAATACCGGACTGTTTACTAATGTATTGTTATAAACTTCAACATTTGAACTGTTTAATACTCGAATACCCTGGTCGCAATTTACAAACACGTTTCCGGCACAAATCGCTCCTTTTGAGATTTCGAAAAAGAAGCCGCTATTGCTCGGCCAGAAATGCTCGGTGGTAATCCGTTCCTTAATATTGCCCACACCCTCAATCCAGTTGTCGCAAAACACGCCGTCGACATTGCCGACATCATACCAGATACCATTTGAATTCGGCTGCTCTATAACCAGATTATCGCGGCACGTTACTCGATAGCATTGATTAAAAATTTTAACCGCGGCGGGATAATATCCGGTGATTTTCTCGATATTGTTGCGTCTGAAGATATTCTTTTCCAGCAGGACATCGGACGAGCTTATAATAAAAATTCCTTCTGTGCTGGTGTCGCTCACCAGGCAATTCCGCAGCGTTAATTTATCTCCTCGCAGGTATGCGGCGACGCGGGAACAATAAGAAATGGTGCAATTCTCAATTGTTGTTCCAACCACTTCTTTTCCAAATGTTGACTCATCGGCCAAACCTTCGGGGCTTGTTCCCTGTATTTCCATTGCACGGTAAGCGTATTGAGTAAATATAATGCCGCGAAGTATTAAACCTTTTCGGTCTGATGTTTTGCCGTGGCAATCTTTTGTTATTCGGGTAAGAGCATTGCTAAAAGCGGTGATTTCGACTAATTTGTCTGTGGGGTCGAAATTTATAAAAACCGCGTTGGCGTCGTAATCAACGAAAAAAGAATTTGCATCAAGTTCGCCTTCCCAGCCGGCCGATTGTAAAAATTTACCGTCCACGAATACCATATCGTTATTAAAACGGTGCATTGGAGTTTCTTTGCCGAAACGCTGGCGGATCCACCAGTCAGCGGGCCTGGCGGGAAATAAAGTCGGCCAGGAGGTTTTCCATAATCCGTTTCTCAGATGTTCCCACTGGTTTGCAACGAAGGTTCCTTTTAGAACAGGTTGTTCGTCCTTATAGGGCTGTATGGTAATTCCCTGGTTCAACAGCAAGCCGCCTGTACGATAGGTGCCTCCCCGCATCACGATTGCATCGCCGGTTACTACCCGTTTTAGAGCATCTTCGAGAGTCGTGGGCTGCTCGAGCGTTTCGCCTGACGCATCGGACTTTCCATCTGTCGCCGCATAGTAAATTTTGCCCTCAACTTTGGGTAAATCATAATTTTGCTGAATCGGTCCATAAGGCCCGCCGGAAGGTTGTGCTGCTAAAGGCAGTGAATAAAACACTACGCATAGAATAACGCAGTAAAAATAAGGATTGCCTCGCTTCATTTTTTTCTTTCAAATCTCGACAAGGTTGTTTTGCCTTGCCTCTATTCCATTTTGTCTGTTTATTTATTTTTGCCTTTACCAGTTTGCTGTGCAGTTCAAATCGACAGGGCTGTTGCACTGCATCCACTGCTCGGCGAAATCGCTGAAATCGAGGAAGTCAACCCTGCCGTCTATCGGCTCAAAATCAGCGCCATCACAATTATTGTTTGCGGCACAATCGGTACTCAGCCAATAATTGGACATAGTTTGCAGATCTTCAAAATTAACGTAACAGTCGCCGTTAAGGTCTGACAAGAGCTTATATCCGCCGGCCTGGACATCCGCGCAATTTTGATAATCTGGTACAGATGAGGTTTGGCTTGAGTAGTCTGACTCATTGTCATGAGTATCAACTGCTGTTACGACATAATAATAGATAATTCCATTGGTAACTGTATTGTCAATATAATCCGAGCTGCTTAGCAGAGAACTGTTCAGCTTGTTGTAGCCGCTGCCCGAAGTTGTCGAGCGATATACATTATAGCCTGCCATGTCCGGCTCCGGGTTGTTATTCCAGTCGAGTAAAATTGTTCCATTGCCTGCTGTTGCTGATAAACCTGTCGGCGACGCAGGAGGTGTCGTGTCGCTGTTCGCCAGGACGGCCATTTCCAGATAGTTGATATGCATTACCTGGGCAGATGTAGTTTCATACACTCCCCAGACTATTTTGCCTGTCCCGTCAATATAATCAGTGATACTGGAAGTAATGGAGCGGGTCATCGATGCGTATGTGCTTGGCGAAATACTCTGGTCGGTGCCGACCTGCACCCACGAAGCGCTTTGTATCCAGTCGGCTCCTGCTTTCATAACATATATTCTGTGAGTCACGGTGCTGGTGTCGTCTGTATAGCCGTCGAAGGTCAGATTAATCTGTGTGATATCGGCGGGAAGTTCATTGATTTTCATTTCTATCCAGAGAAATATCTTGTCGCCTGAGTCGGGGTTGACAGTTTCCCACTCTGTTGTATCGTCAGTGGAAATATTGGTATACTGTGAGTCAGTCGCCTCTGCCATCGTGTTTCTGTTTGCGGAACTTCCTGCAAACGGGAATAAATCCACATCACAGGCGTAAGCGTTATAATTCGTGTTTGCCGCGGTTATACCCGCAAAGCTGTAAATGGTTGATGCGTTCGGCATCGCTGATATTTCGCTTACATAGCCTGATTCATTTGAGAATATATCTTCCGCTGTTACGACATAATAATAGGTTATTCCATTTGTGACGGGACTGTCGATGTAATCCGAGCTGCTCATTAGAGAACTGTTCAGCTTGCTGTAGCCGCTGCCCGAAGTTGTCGAACGATATACATTATAACCGCCCAAGTCGCTTTCACTGTTGTCGTTCCAGTTCAGCAAAACTGTTCCATCGCCTGCCGTTGCCGTCAGGCCCGCAGGTGCTGCCGGAGGTGTTGTATCGGTTGGCATGGCCGAAGCCTGGCTTGAATTACCGGATTCGTTAGCTGAAGTATCTGCCGCCGTGACGACATAGTAATAAGTTACATAGGGAGTGACAGCGTTATCGGTATAATTCGAACTGCTCAAAAGCGAGCTGTTTATTTTGCTGTAGCCGCTGCCTGATGTTGTGGAACGATATACGTTGTAGCCTGCCAGGTCTATTTCAGTATTGTCGTTCCAGTTAAGCGTTACCATAGATTCGCCGCCCGTTGCCGAAAGTCCCGTAGGTGCTGCCGGAGGTGTCGTGTCCACTGTGCCGGAGGAAAGCGACAGAGTCGTAATGGAACTTGCCGGCAGTGTCAGAGGGCCGGCAGGATTAAAAGTGCCGATGTTGATGCAATTTTGTGTCGAACTTGACCGGTAAACATTACCGTCCTCTATGGTAAATCCCGTGAAGGAAAGATTGATGTTAATGGAACTGGTGGAAGTATTAATTATAACCACGCTTAATTGGCTGTTATCGGGGCTGATGAAGGCAGACATTCTCACATTCGATGTGCTGGTGCCGGTATCTACACGCTGCCAGATGGGGTCGGTAAAGTATGAATAATGTTTAAATGCATAATAAACAGGATTAATTGTATAGTTAGGGGTTGTAAGGCTTATAAGCCCGGAGGGCGAGGCCCAGAATAAATCCCAATATAGATAAGCGGAAACATTTTCAACTGTTAAACAGTTGTTCATCAAAATCGCAAGATTCATCGCGTTTGTCCATGTTGTAGTAGTACCGCCGGAAAATTCAGTTTGGAAAATGGGTTTATCACCGTACTGATTTTTAAATGTGGCCATTGCTGAAACAAGTTGGTCGGGTGTATCGGCACTGCCGTCATAAAGATGATGTGCATAGCCGTAAGTATTAGACATATCCGTAGAATTAAATGCATTTAAATAAGCCGCCGTACCGCCTAAACTGGCGCTTTCAGGTGCGAGAAGCTTTGGCCGATCAGGCATTGTATTAAGATTGGCATACAAAGCGGCAAATCCCTGTTTATAACCGGCATAAGTTGAATTTTCTGTCGGGTCCCACAGGCAGGTGGCCCAGTCTGCCGACCATTGCGGTTCGTTTTGCATATTTAAATAGTATGTATTAACGCCGGCATTTGACCACGCGGTTAAACTGTCTCTCCACCATTGTGCGAATTCGGCATACTTGTAATTACCATAAGCGTCTTTGATTAAAGTTCCGCCATTTTCATAATCGTTATTACTTTTAAGATACGCAGGCGGCCCCCAGGAAGAATTCATGACTCTTATGGGATGGCCTAAAGATGTCGCGGCAGCCTGAATTATTGTGGCTGAACGTGTAATATAACCATTATCTACATCGTAAGTATTGCGAACCCTATATATATCGAGGCCTAAATCGCGAAACATTGTATTATAAAGGTTCGTCCTTGTGGGTTCTGTATAATTCAAAACGGTTCCTTCGTACCAGGCGCCGGCGGCGCCGAAACCTTCCAAAACCTGATGGCGAACAGTTGTATTTATGCTGCCCGTCGCATTTGGATCTGGCAGGCCTACCTCCGGACCATAAACACTGGCATCATCAACGTAAATATCTATTCCTGAATCCGGCCCTTCAACGTATGCAAGTAATGCTGTGAGTGTTCCGGTTACATTCAAGGTGTAACTGCCGGAGATATAAACCCAGCCGCTGCTGCTTGCGGTACCTGAAGCGGCCCATGCATAAGTGGTACCATTGTCATCTGTTTTTGCAAAAGATATATGTAAAGTAGAACTGGCAGAACTGCTGGTTCTGACCCAGCCGGAAACTGTATAAGTTTGACCTACTACCATTTTGCCGAGCACGTTTTGCTGTATTCCATTCCATGTTGCGGTTCTATTATAAGCTCGTCCGCAGTAAGTACCGCTATGGGGAGTAGGTGAGGTAACGGCACTGATTGAACCGCCTCGGGCTGCCCAACCGGTTGTGCCGCTTTCAAAACCGGGATTAGTGAGAATATTTACATTTACCCCTTTAAGGCAATTAGATAAGATGAGAATTGCTATAAGAGAAGTTAGTATTCGAGCGCATCCGATGCCGGCTGTTTTTTTCTCGTTTCTCAATTCCATCCTTCCTATAATTGTCAAAAATGACACTGTAAGTCGGTTAACGCACTCGCTAAACTCCTTTTTATAGCAGTAAACGATTACTAAACCTATTATATAATAGCTTATTCCGTATCGCTGCGTCAAGTATATTTGTTAAATTATTCCAAAAACAGGACACCTTCTATCTGTATTAATGGGCTTATAGTGGACTAAAAAATAGGTTTTTGTGAAAAAATAAAAAAAATGCACAAAAATATGTAAAAATACATAAAAAATCTTGACGTATTGGGGCAATGATGATAATTTATATAAGTAAACGTTTACTTGTTTTTTAAGTTGTTCGTAAACGTTGAATTCAGCATTTGTAATGGAGAGAAGCGTGCCTGAAGCTAATTCAGTACCGACGGTGAAAAAAGTTGCTGCTCATTGCGGAGTCAGTGAGGCTACCGTCAGCAGAGTTTTGAATGGTAATTACAAGAACGGCTTTTCTGTCAGAAAAGAAGTTCGTCAGCGGATTACCGAAGTGGCTGATGCGTTAGGATATCGGCCCAATCTTGCAGCCAAGAATCTTGTCCGGCGTCAAACTAAAATGGCAGCAATTCTCGGCTGCGATACTGTTTTAGGCTGGCCCGGCAACATATATCAGACAATTATCAATGCATCTGTTCGTGCCCTTCATATTCGCGGTTATGATGTTTGTATTACTGTACCGAATTTAGAGAAGAGTAATACGGAATTGCCGTCATGGAGAGTGGACGGGGCAATTGTGATGCAGGAATGTTCACGTCAGACCATCGAGGCCATGGAGAAGACCGGCTTGGCGTATGTGGTTATTAACGGCCCCTGTGGTCCGAGCGGCTCGTCTGTTATTCCAGATGATATTGATGCTACCCGCCGTGCGATTAGTCACCTGATGGATCTCGGCCATCGCCGCATAGCTTATGCAGGGCCGACATCGAGCCACAAGGAACACAGAAGTATTAAAGACCGTCATGATACATATCTTTCATGTTTGACAGGACATGGCCTTGAACCAATTACCGGTCATGACACTGTTTTTCGTTCAGCACCCGCTTTTCTCGCTTCTGCCGTGTTAAAACATCAGGCAACGGCCATTCTCGCGTATGACCACGTGGAAGCGTTAAAGATTCTGCATGGCGCACATATGCTTGATATACAGATTCCCAAACAAGTCAGTCTGATTTGCTTTAATGATGAGTATCTATGCGATGTTGTTACGCCGGCGCTCACCACTATTGGTGTGCCGCTGCGGCAAATCGGCCGAATAGCTGCGCAGACGCTGCTTAAACAGATTGAATCGCCTGAAGATTATTCGCCTGAATGTATAAAACTATCGCAGGATTTGATAATACGGGCTTCCACGGCTCCGCCTTTAAAAAAATAGAAGAAGTTTCGGCCCTTATGGAGGCGTGAAATGGATAAGATAATGAATGAACGAATTGAGGTGCAAAAGGACGTGAAAGAAATAACAGGTGGAAAAAGTAAAATTCAAGAAACATTTATAGGAGGCGTTAAGATGAAAAAGAAATTGCTAATGGTTATTTTGTTTTGTTTCGGTGTTGCCGGCATAGCCTCGGCGGAAGAGGTAATCAATATAGACCTCAACGGCTATGGTGATGATACTCCTTATAGTGGAACGGCAGTCTATGATGATGGCATTAACCAATGGAATGTGTATTATGGCAACTGGGGCCTGCCGATGGGTTCTCCTCGCAGCGCAAATCTTGCGAAATCGAATGAACCATGTCAGCCTGGAACTTATGCGGCAGCGGTATGGATAGGCGACCCGGGCGTGGACCATAATTATATTTCTGGCAGTGCATTGATGGATGACGGATTCATTAATAATCCGGCGATTGCAGGCGATCCTAACATTAGATTATGGGGAACTGGCGGTTATGGCGGAACATTTGATATTTATGTTTATGGCAGCGAAGCAGGAAGTTTTACGCTGACAAGAGGCAGTGTTACGATAGGATCAAACAGTGTAACAGGTGGAGTTGCGGCCGGTGAGTTTGTTGAAGGCGGTAACTACGTAGTTTTCACTGGGGTAAATATAGCCAACGACCCTAATTATGTTCTTGTAAAATATTCGAATGTGATTAACGGTATTCAGCTTATTAAACAAAAAACGCCTGTGGCAGTGCAGGACGGAACTCAAATAAGCGTAATAGATTACGATGTTGCGTTTGACACGAATCGCAGAAGCGGAGAACAGACGTATTTTGGCCCTGATACATTTTTTGATGCGGGCTATACTGATTTATTTTTCCTAAGTTATCTGGATGCAGGCGAATATCTGGAATATGACGTAACGATGGATGATGTAAATGAGGGTGAATATAATATTTACGCCCTTGTAGATACTCGCAATGTTATGGCAACGTATATGAATATATATTTCAATGACATGTTTTTAGGAGCTGTTGAAGCTGCGTACACGGGCGACCCGTTTATTTCAAGTACTAATCCGGTAACTGTAAATATTTTCAACAGTACTGAAATTCAAACTTTAAAATGTGAAATCACTGGAATTTCTGCTCACAACATTGCGGGGTTTCAATTTGAATATGTTGGTCCAATTAATATGCCGGATTGCAATGAAGTTTACAGATACGGTTTTGAATATGCCGGTGATTTTAACAAGGATTGCAAGGTAGATTATAAAGATTTGGATATATTATCCCAACAGTGGCTCAGCTGTATAGATCCTAATGAAAATAATTGTCCGTGAGTGGTTAAAATAAGGATTAATAGCAAAATGAAAGAATTAATGAAGATATAAGGAGAAGGTGCAATGAACATAATTAAAAAACTAACAATAGTGTTGATGCTTTCGTGTGTCGCACAGTTTGCTGCGGCGGCGGATAGCGTTTTAAAAACAATGTATATCGATGGCGTACAGGTTGCTCAGGCGATGGTCGACGGAAATGGCTTGACCTGGCCCAGTGACTATATAACAATAGGGGCTGAAGGAAATCGAGGCTATATGTATAATGAGTATCTAGGCAAAATAGATGATTTTGCGATTTACTCAGGAGTTTTGTCAGAGACTCGTGTAGCAGCACATTATAGTGCACGAACCAACTATACAACCTATTCTTCCGCGGTAACGGCAGATGGCGCAAAACTTTGGCTGAAATTCGACGACAGCAGTAAAGCGAATAACGCTACGGCCGTAAACTCTGGTACGGTAACTTCAAAGAACGGAACTTACATAGTAACTGGCGATGGTACTCTTGCCACTACTGCAGGTTTTGTTGCCGGCAGTAATGCAGTTGAATTCGTTGGCCCGGTTTCACCAGATGGTCCCGGAAGCTGTATAGATGTATTTGACGATGCAGGAGATTTCGGTTCTTTGCTTGAAGGTGATGTATCAGTTGAATTGTGGGTAAATTATACAAGTAGTGCTGATTATCCAAGATTTTTCCAGCACAATGGCAACTGGGAAGCATTGGGCGGTTATGGTGTTTCGGTTAATGATTCGAATCAGTTGATAATGCTCGGCGGCGGTGTTACAAATTATGCATCATTTCCGGCAGACATTAATAATGGAAGCTGGCATCACGTTGTTGTTACATATGACTCAACCTACGAAGAGGTAATTATTGAGACAGGCGCGTATGCTGAAGAAATAATCTTAGATAACCCTGCTTATTGGCTGAGATTTGAAAGTGAAACACCTATAGATTCAGCAGTTAACGGCGCAAATCATTGGGTAGGTTACGGTTCAGCGGCAAGTATCGTAAGCAAAGTTGGCGGTGTTGGAAATTCTGTTCTTTTGAATGGAACAAACGGCGCTGGAGTATACGGAGTAGCACTTGCAAAAGGTCCAAACGCGCCTCCGTTGGTTAACGGCTCATATGCAGTATATGGCGACCAGTATGCTTTGGTTCCGGGCGATATAACAATCGAAATGTGGTATAAGACTCTCCCGGTAGGCCAGCCCCAGCCATCTGATTATGGTCTGTTTTTTCAACAGCATGGTTCATATACGCACGAACCATGTGCACCGGCTGTAAGCAATGCTACAGGCCAGATACGTGTTTTCGGCGGAAGCGGTGCCGGATATACCGGTGTAAACCCAAGGTTTGATAGGCAGTGGCATCATTTGGTCGTTACCTATGATGCAAATTATTTGGGCGATCCGGACGCGATGTTTGTGAAAGTATATATGGATGGCGAGTGGAAAGATGATACCAATTTCACGGCTGCAAGGTCTATCCTCGGCCCTGAATTGTCCCATATGCTGATTGGTGCACAAAATGACATGGGAAACACTTACAATTTAATTCCAGCATATTATGACGAGATTGCGATCTATGATGGACTTTTAAGTGCAGACCGTATTGCGGCGCACTACGCGGCATGGCAGCCTCAAACCTGTGAAGATCTCGTGGAAAGAGGCTATGCAAGTCCGATGGATTTCAATGAGGATTGCAAGGTGAACTTCGCAGATTTCGCAGAATTTGCCGTGAACTGGATGAAGTGTAATGACCCGGAGTTGAGTTGTCCTCCTAATTGGTAATTGAAAATTTTAACGGCGGTTCAGCTCGCAACTGAACCGTCGTATTGCGGGATTGTTTAACCCGTTGTTCTTGAGCGTAAAAGTAAATTTTATAGATTTTTTTGTAATTCTCGGGAGTAAAACCATGAGAAAATTAAAAGGGTTTACGTTAGTTGAATTATTGGTTGTGATTTCCATAATTGCGCTTTTACTGGCGGTATTACTGCCCAGTTTGCAAAAAGCCAGAGAAACTGCTAAGCGAATAATATGTTCCAATACTCTAAAGACTTTTGGAATGGCAAATGTGGCGTATTCGGTTAGTTGCAATGGAGCTTATGTTCCTGTTAGATCTATGATAAGTGCTACTACGGAACGTGATTGGCTTGGAAATCCAACTTTTAGAAAATTACTGGAAGTTGATAAATATTTGAAAAGAGACGACCTTGACTGGAATGGCGCCACTTTAGCTTTTGACATGCCGCCAGCTTATACGTGTCCATCCGATAAAATAGCTAATGATAAAAAGAACCGCTATATGGACCAACAGTCCGGAGCCGGAAAAGTTTTAGTTAGTTATGGTTACAACTTTACAGAATGGGCAAAGACAGATTGGTCTACATGGAATGGGAAACCTGCCGATGCAGGGCACAAGGCGACTAATATAAAGCAGCCGGGATCAAAGCTCGCATTTGCAGATTCGATTGACTGGTGGGTTTGCTGGAATGGATCAGATTACGCCGGAATAGACAGCGCTCTTCATGATCCCCAAAAATGCTGGGATAAGATGGGACAGCAAACGATAAAAGTATATAAAGATGCCGGGCTTCATGGTCCTGTAATTTATCGGCATATGGAAGGCGCAAATATTGCATTTTTCGACGGTCATGTAAAGTATATGAAAAAGCAGGAAGTTTATATAAAAGCAGACCGCGAGCTTGTAACTCTGGACAGCGGCAAGCGCACCAGGAAAGGTTTAGGTATGTGGGTATCTGATCCTGCTATGTATATAAAAAATGACGCGCCGTAATATCTGCGAATAAATTCTGAAAAAAATAATTTTTGCACTATACTTTTCATTCATAAGGTGTTGTGGTAAAATTGGGGAGAGCTTGAGTCGGTTGATTTTCTTACAAAAAATGACGGCATAGGAGCGTTAGTTAAATGGAATTTCCTTACGGCAAGGCACCTTTCTGGATACTTGTAGTAGCGATAATTACAGGTGCAACGATGACTGTGTGCCAAATGCTCACCAGTGCGCCGAGGCCGGATTTGGTTTTTGTGGTTTTCGCGCCTGCCCACTACGCAGCTTATCAAAAACTCATACCTCAATTCGAAAAAGCACATAACGTCAAAGTTCAATTGCAGCAGATTCACCAGAGACCCTTACAGACCCGATTGCAGTCGGCACTGCTTGCCGGTACAGAAGTTCCCGATATGGTGGAAATAATGAATCCGTTTATGGGGGCTTTTATGAAAGGGCCTCTCAAAGATGTCGGATTCGTTGACCTGACAGATAGAATCAAAGCCGAACATCTCGATGAAAGAATGGTTGCGTCGCGTTTCAGTATCTGGTCATCTCGAGGCAGAATTTTCGCACTGCCGCATGATGTACACCCGGCGGCGCTGGCGTATCGGCGCGATATCGTGGAAGAGCTTGGTATTGACGTAAAGAAAATCGAAACGTGGGATGATTTTGTAAAAGTCGCGCACGAAAAAATTGTAAAAGACCTCGATGGGGACGGTATTCCTGATAGATACGCTCTTGATTTGACTATCTCCGGCACAAGTTTTTTCCCTCTTTTGCTGCTGCAGAGAGGCGGCCGTTATTTCGATGAGCAGGGCAATTTGACAATGGATAGTGAGCTTACGATTGATACGATGATTTGGTACATTCGTCAATCGCGAGGAGAAAACAGAATTTCTTTTCCTGCCGGCGAGGGGCAGCCTTTTTATAAAGCCCTGTCAGATGGTTTGATACTTTTCACCTTTGTTCCTGATTGGAAATCAAAGGTTCTCGAATTAGATGCCAATAACCTGAAAGGCAAAATGGCTCTGATGCCTTTGCCTGCATGGGAAAAAGGCGGCAGACGGACAAGTACCTGGGGCGGAACCGGACTTGCCATTACAGAACAATCCAAAAATAAAGAATTAGCATGGGAACTTGCGAAATATCTATATCTTAATAAAGAGGATTTCAGTGAACGTTTCGCGCTGCTGAATATTATTCCGCCGTTGAAAGAGGCATGGAATCTTCCGGCGTTTCAGGTGCAGAATGAATATTATTCCGGCCAGAAAATCGGCCGGTTGTATGCCGAACTCGCTCCCGAGACTCCGCCTGATTATGTCGGTGCGTATTACGAAATGGTTGACGGCAAATCGCGTGAGGTATTGGTTGACGGCGGGGTTTACTATGAAAAGTACGGCGATAAAGGGCTGCGGGAATATGTTACTGAAAGACTGAAGCAAAAAGCTGCTTATGTCCGCAAGGTAATGGACAGGAATGTATTTTTACGTCCTAACGAAACTGCCGACGCAAACGCAGCGGGGGCGGTAAAATGAAAAAAGCACAATACCAGGCTTATGTAAAAAGAACGCCGTATATGTTTATGGCCCCGTATTTCTGCCTTGTGTGCATATTCTTTATTTACCCGCTTATAAGCGCAGTTATGCTTTCTTTTCAGCAGACCAACGGGCCTAAAAGCAGGGCGTTTGTCGGGCTGAGCAATTATGCTTTTGTGTTTACCGACCCTGATTTTCACAAGGCCGTAAAAAATACGGTGATTTACGCGGTTTTTTCGATTTTCCTGCAATTGCCGCTCTCACTGGGGCTGGCATTGCTTTTGAATACGGCAAAAGACAAGACAAAGGGATTTTTCAGGCTGATTATTTTTTCGCCTAACCTTGTCGGACAGATTTTCGTCGGCGTTATTTTCAGCGTTTTATTTGTTCCGCGATACGGTCTGTTCAATCGCTTTGTTCAATCTCTTTTGTACTGGGGACTTGAAAACAGGTGGCTTGAAAATCCGGCCCTCGTACTGCCGGCAATTATCATAACCGCGCTGTGGATGTACGTCGGATTCAATATGATTTATTTCCTGGCGGGCCTTCAAAGTGTGGACAAAAGTCTCGTCGAAGCGGCCAGGATTGACGGCGCCAATCCCTGGCATGTATTCTGGAATGTAACGCTTCCGGCGATTAAGCCGGTCGCGACATTTGTTGTCGTGATGAGTACTATAGGTTCGTTCCAGTTGTTCGAACTTCCGTTTGCCCTGCTCAAGGGCGAATTCGGCCCGTCAAGCTCGGGTCTGTTTATCGTAAGCTATCTTTACAGTATGGCTTTTCGCGCGGGCGATTTGGGAACCGCCGCCGCGGTCGGCTGGATATTGACGCTTATGATTATGACGATTAGTCTGGCGCAAATAAAAATTTCCGGCACAATGAAGGAGGGCAGATAATGAATGGTATTCATATTTTCCTGCTGTGCCTTGCCGGGATTTTTGTCCTGTTATTCGCCGCCCGCCCGAAACGGCCGCAAACAGCATTTACATATTTAAAATATATTGTTTTAATTTTAATAGCGTCTGTTGTGCTTGCCCCGTTTTTCTGGCTTCTTTGCTCGGCATTTAAAGACCCGAATGTTTTAATGAAATATACTTTTCTGCCGAAGTTTTCGGAGTGGTCCAAGGCTACGGTAAATCTTAAAAACTTTATTGAATTATTCAAGAGCCAGCCCACAATGGAAGGCAAGGTATATTTCTGGCAGTATATAATCAATTCATTGTTTCTCGCTTCGATTACCACGATAATTCAAATGTTCTTTTCGTCAATGGGCGGTTATGCACTGGCGAAATATGATTTCAGGGGCAAAAAATTTGTAATGTTTTTTATGCTCGCTTCGATGATGATACCGCCGATAGTTTTGCTTGCCCCGGTATATAAACTTATCGTTAATATCGGCCTGATGGATACTTACTGGGCCCTTATCGTGCCCGGTGCGTGCAGTGTTTTCGGGATGTTCCTGTTTCGACAGGCTATTGTCGGTATTCCAAACGACCTTATCGAGGCCGGACGCATAGACGGATGCAGTGAGTTTTCCATTTATATGAGTCTGATTATGCCGCTTGTACGTCCGATGACGGGGGCGTTTTGCCTTGTTACATTTTTGGGAAGCTGGAACAACTTCCTCGGTCCTCAGGTATACATCAATGCCCAGTCGAAACTTACGCTGCCTGTGGTTCTTAATCAGTATGTCGGCGTATATGCCAACCAGTACGGCGTTTTTCTGGCGGGCACACTTTTGGCAATTATCCCTCCGGCAATTCTTTTCTTCTGCCTGCAGAAAGAGTTTATCAGCGGTCTTTCGAGCGGTGCGGTAAAAGGATAGCGGCTCCGGGGAAAATATTTATGAAAAAATTACTCACAGCTATCATATTATTATGTTCATCATTTGTCGTCGCAGGTACCGAGCAGTGGACATCGCTAAACGGGACATGGCAGAGTGTTGCGGGCAAAGGTCTCGCCGAATTACCAGCCGATGGGTGGCATGATTTTCAGCTTCCCGGCAAATCTGACAGTTACGGCGTCGGCGGGGCATCCTATATGTGGGTCAAACGCCAAATCGATATCCCACAGGAATGGCAAAACCGCAGGGTCTTCGTAAGGTTTAACAGCTGCCGTTATAATCCGCACGTTTATGTTGACGGCCGACTTATGGGGCAGAGAATGGACGGCTGGAATCCTTTGGAGGTAGAAATCACATCGGCAGTCAAACCCGGCTCGACGCACTGGCTCCAGTTGCGATGCCAGGATAAATCGGCTGTTTTCCCCGATGGTTTCATATTGGAGCCGAACCAGCCGGAATCAGTGCTTAGCGGCAAAATATTAGCGCCTGTTGGGGGCTACAGCTTTTTCTATGGCCCGATGGACGATGCATGGCTGTTTTCACGGCCGAATATATATATTGATGATATTGTTATAGTTCCTTCAACGCGAAAAGGTGTCCTTACCGTTTCAGGCGTTATATCAGACCCGTGTACTAATTTATGGATTGAAGGCAGGGTACTCGATAAGAACGAACCGGCTCTTGAAATTCCGGCTTCGCCTGTCGCCGGTGGGGCTAAATGGGAAATATCAGCGCCTTTTCCTAATGCGAAATACTGGTCGCCGGAAAGTCCCCATTTGTATAAGCTTCAGCTTGTGCTGCGTAACGGCAAAGACGGGCCCGTGCTCGATACGCTCGAAGAGAGGTTCGGCTTTAAGGAGTTCTGGATAGAGGGTCCTGATTTTTATCTTAACGGCGTCAAACGGCATCTTCTGGCTTCGAGTACATGGCCGACATCACAGGTGCAAAGTTATGATTATGTACGCAAGGCTCTTGAGACTATCAAAGCGGGCAATAATATAGCTTTCCGTTATCATGTATCGCCCTGGCCGAAACGATGGGTGGAAATCGCCGACGAAGTGGGAGTGATGATTATATGCGAAGCGGCTGTTTATACGGACAGTATCGGAATGTACGCCTATAATGACGAAAAATTCTGGGCCAACTACCGCGAGCATCTTGAGGGGCTTGTCAAAAGAGACAGGAATAACGCGAGCGTAATTATGTGGAGTATAGAAAACGAGATACTCTTTATGGGAACGGAAAGATATTGTCCCGACCTTGCCAAAAGACTCGGAAGTATGGGACGTTTCGTAAAACAGCTCGACCCGTATCATCCGATTACCTTTGAAGCCGACCTCGACCCGGACGGCGCCGCTGATGTAATCGGTTTGCACTATCCTCACGAACTGCCAACCTATACCGACTGGCCCAATACGGCGGAATGGCTCGCTCAAAGGACGCGAACCGAAGCCGGCGGCGGAATGCTCGGCGTAACAAGACGTAATTTCTACTGGGACAGAACCAAACCCCTGTATATAGGCGAATATCTTTGGGTGCCGCAGGAAGATTATTCGAGCGGTACAATATTCTTCGGAGACGACGCTTATATCGATAAGGATATTTATCATTATAAAGCCAAACTGTGTGCCTGGATCGACCAGACGCTGGCTTACAGGAGAATGGGTGTTTCGGGTATATGCCCGTGGACCTGTTTTAATCATGGCGTGGTAGTTAATGATGTTTTTTACGAGGCTCAAAAGGATTTCTTTCGTCCGGTAGCGGTTTTTCTGCGGAACAAGGATACGAGATTTTTCGCCGGCGATACTGTTGAACGCACACTTGATGTATTTAATGATAGCGTTACAGACTGTAATTTTGAGATGATTTGGTATATAAGCGATACCAATATAAAGGATGAGCAGGTAAGCAGACGAATAAAGGCTCTCGAATGCTTCAGCTTAAAAGCCGGGGAATATAAACCTGTTAATATTCGTTTCGCCGCTCCTGATGTTAATTCGCCTACGGAATACGAATTAAAAGTGACTCTATCGGCAAATGGCAAACTGGTAGATTCCATTAGTCCGAAATTTGTCATTTCAAAACGTCAGCCTGTTGTTCAGCCGGCAAATACGAAAATTCTTCTATACGACCCCTGCAATACGTTTTCCAAAAATATTCCTTCGGCCCAGCGCATCAGTTTATTCAGCGGGCTCAATGACGCCGATGCCAAAAAGGATATAGTGGTAATAGCTCCGCAAATGACGGCCGCAGCGGCCGATGGAAACAACATTCAGCAGATTGGCTCAGCCGGTGTTAATTTCAGAGACCTCATAGCGTTTCTGGCCGGGGGCGGCAGGGCTATTATGCTTGAGCAGAATAGTTTGGATAGCCTTGGTCTGAATATATCGCTTGTGAAAAAATCATCGACGATGACTTTTTGCCTGAATAAGGAGCATCCGATACTGAAGGGTTTAAGTGCCGATGACCTTAAATTCTGGCGGGGCGATAATTATGTAACCGCTTATGAGATTTCCCGGCCGGCAGGTTACGGAGCCGGGGCGGTGATAGTTTCAGGCGGAGACCAATATATTGAGCATTCCGGCATTCTCGAATTGCCTGTCGGCAAAGGAAGCATATTGTTTATTCAATCGCTGGTCGGCGCCAAATTCAATACTGAACCGGCGGCGGGGAAAATCTTCCGGAACTCGCTCGAATATATGGCGGCAAAAAAAATTAATGAGACTAAAACGGTTGTATTTGGCGATGACGTCAAATTTACAAAAGCCATTGTAGCTATCGGGCTTAAACAAAACAAAATTGATGATTTGAATGATAATGATTTGAAAACTGCCGATGTTCTTGTCCTGCAGGGTGGTGGAGAAAAGATAATTAAATCCAAAGACACAATAGGGGCGTTTTTGGATAACGGCAAAACGGTTTACTGGCATTGTCCGGACGCTGAAACATTCGCGGCATTGAAAGATGTTATCGGGGCGGGCAGTTTGAAAATCACTGATAGTCAGGGACCGGTCGCGGTAGAGCTGAGGCAGCATAAACTGCTGTCTGGCATTTCGCGTGAGGATTTATTATTTATGGGCGGGCAAAGAGGATGGCGAAGAGCGATGTCTATCGACCCCGGCGTTATTGACAGGGCGATAATACCTCAGCAGGCCGACAGCAATCAGCAGAGAATCGAAGCGGAAAAACTTGAATTAACAGGCAATACGGTTTCTGTCAATTCCGCAGGCGATACGGTTATGTTCGAATCAAGAGGAACGGCAACCGGCTGGATTACTGTGCCCCAGTCGGGTATGTATATACTATCGCTTGTCGCGGGCGGCAGAGAATTCCATGGTTCCTATCCGTTTGTAATAATCAAGGTCGGCGATGAAACTGTCGGACAGATAAATCTCACACAAAGCCAAATGCGCGAATATTCATTCCTGGCTAAATTACCGGCCGGCAAAAATAAACTGGTCATATCTTTTCTTAACGGTCCTCATTGGGGCGTGGAAAGAGCATTACAATTGGACGCCCTGATTGTGGGGCAAAAAGCGGATATACCCAAAAATGTGGAACTGCTTACGCTTCCGGCCGCGCTGACGAGTATTTTCGCAGGCAAAGGAACGGTTATTATCGATAATGTCCGCTGGGAAAATGACGCGAATAATATAAGAGGCCTGCGATACGCCTCGGCTTTATTTGCTAATATCGGCGTACAATTCGAAGTGCCGCGCACAGATGAAGTAACAAGGCTCATCCTCGATAGCTTTAACCTTGTCGGCGACAGTCCATATTTCGAGAAAACCAATACTCAGATTAGTTTGCGTAATAATGGAACGATTTCCGCAGTGTTTAATTGTGCCGGCCAGGCGGAATATGCACTGATTCTGAAAGGCTTTTCCACTCCGGCAGCAGGCCAATATGCCGTTGTCGATGTTAAAATAGACGACAAGTCGATTGGACAAAAAGAAATCGCAAACGCCACAAGCTGCGAATTCGAAGTCGGAACCGTCAAAATACCCGCAGGCAAACATACGGTCTCTGTAAGTTTTATTAATGATGCTCTTATTGATGGTCGGGACAGAAACTTATATATAGATGAAGTAGGGTTTAAAGAAATTACACAAAAACAGGCAGGACAACAGTAATGGCAAAGATAAAAATACCGGCTAAATCGAGTACAAAGTTTAAGGACAACTGGAAACGCTGCGTCGGCACGGGCCGAATGGGGCTGGCTTTGCAGAAGGAATATCAGGATTTACTTTCGATTGTTCAGGAGCATATAGGCTTCGATTATCTCCGCGGTCACGGTCTTTTGACCGATGACATGGGTATTTACAGGGACAAAAAAGATGTGGGTCCCGTTTATAATTTTACATATCTTGACAGGGTCTTTGATTCGTTTTTATCCCAGAAAATCAAGCCATTTGTCGAGCTTGGCTTTATGCCGAATGACCTTGCCGGCGGGAATCAAACAGTGTTTTACTGGAAGGGCAACGTTACGCCGCCCAAAGATTACGGCCTTTGGCGCAATCTAATTAAAACGCTGGTCAGGCATCTTATATATAGGTATGGCGTTAAAGAGGTGCGGAACTGGCCGTTTGAGGTCTGGAACGAGCCGGATTTGGCGATATTCTGGCAAAATGCCGACCAGAAAGAGTATTTTAAACTGTACCGCGAAACGGCACTGGCGATAAAGGAAGTTGATTCGGCTATTTGTGTAGGCGGCCCCGCAACCTGTCCGGGTGCTATTAAATGGATTGGCGATTTTCTGGCTATGTGCGATAAGGAAAAAGCACCGGTCGATTTTGTCAGCCAGCATTCGTATTGCGCCAAGGCTGCCGATAAAGGTCCGGAACTGGTTTATCAGAACCTGCTCCCAAACGTTCATTTGCTCAATCAGTTCAGCGAGTCCCGCGGCCATATTATAAAATCCGTTTATCCCGATGATATGCCTTTGCATATAACCGAATACAATACCTCTTACAATCCCCGCTGCCCGGTTCACGATACCGCTTACAACGCGGCTTTTCTCGGCAGGACATTGAGCGAAGGCGGAGATTATGCCGATTCGTTTTCCTACTGGACTTTCTGCGATGTTTTTGAGGAGGAAGATGTTCCTCAGTCGCAATTCCACGGCGGTTTCGGCCTTGTCGGGCTTAACGGCGTGGTAAAGCCGACGTTTCATCTGTTTGCATTTTTTGCCAGACTCGGCTCAGAACAGCTTTATCGCGACAATGATATGATTGTTACCAGGCGTGACGACGGCTCGATTGCAATAGTTGCTTGGAACCCGGTTGCCGAGAAGAGGGACGGTTTTAAACGTCAATTCGAGATGGAGATACCATTATCTTTCGGAGAAGTTTTAATAAAGCAGCAAACAGTGGACGAAGAAAACGGTAACGCATGGAATGCCTGGCGGACTATGGGCAGGCCAAGATACCCTGATAAACGCCGGATTGAAACCTTAAAACAGGCTGCGACACCGGCAATGACGGTAAAAAGGCAGCAGATTCATAATGGAATGCTGAATTTGTCGTTTTCATTGAACAAAAACGGTATATGTTTGATTGAATTAAGCAAATTGGCTGATGAAACGAATACTTATCCGGGCCTTGATGATTCAAGGGTCACGAGTTATTAGAAAGGTAGGATTGGACTATGGACATTTTAAATAAATCTTTGTGTCAGGCTTATTCTTCGTTTTTTCCTGTCGGAGCGGCGGTTTGTCCTGATGTGATAAAGACGCATGAGCAGATTCTAAAGAAACATTTCAATTCTGTTACCGCTGAAAATCATATGAAATTTACCGAGATTCACCCTGAAGAAGGAAAATGGCAATTCGAAAAAGCCGATGCAATCGTGAATTTTGCCATTGCGAATAAGATGAAAGTTCGGGGTCATACGCTTCTATGGCATAATCAGGTTCCTGACTGGGTCTTTCTTGATAAAAAAGGAGACGCCGTCAGCAGGGATGTATTACTTGCCAGGCTGAAAGAACATATCACAGGTATGATGCAGCGATACAAGAAAGAGGTATATTGCTGGGACGTTGTCAACGAGGCGATAGAAGATAAAGGTGCTCAGCAGTTGCGCCAAACCAGATGGCTTGACATTATTGGTCATGATTATATTGTCAAAGCATTCGAGTTCGCACGGCAGGCAAATCCTGATGCGCTGCTTTTCTATAATGAATACAATACTACTTTTACAGAGAAGCGAAAAAAAATATACAATCTGGTCAGGCAGCTTGTAGACAACGGAAAACTTGTTGATGGTATTGGAATGCAGGGACATTGGAACATATACGAACCGTCGTTCGACAGAATCAGAGACACGATAGATTTCTATGCGTCTTTAGGATTAAAAATACAGATTACCGAGATGGATTTATCGATGTTTCTTTTCAATGACGCCACTGGAAAATATAAAGAGCCGACCGACGAAATGAACTGGCTCCAGCAGGAACGTTTCGAAGGTATCTTCCAGATTTTCAGAGAGTATCGTGATGTTATTACCAGCGTAACATTTTGGGGTGTTGCGGATGACCATACCTGGCTTGACAATTTTCCGGTTAAGAACAGGAAAGACTGGCCGCTGCTTTTCGATGTAAATCATAAACCCAAAAAAGCTTTTGCGGGCGTTGTTAATTTCGAATAGTTATTTACATAATTATTATTTTCCTGTGGTAAAAAATAGAAAATAAAAACGCGGCATTCATTATGTGCCGCATTTTTATTTCTAAAAATAAAAATAAAAATGATAATATAAAAACGACAAATATTTTCATCTGTCTTCGGGGAATTTGATTCGCCTGATGCGTTCTGTCTGCTGTGATAATCGCAGCAATTTCGATTACGAAAAGACCTGCGTCACGAGACGACGCATAACTTTGGAGTCCTATAATTTACTGAAAATTCACACGTTTAATCTGAAATATTTTGGTGCTTTTCGGATAATAAGCAGGATATTTTTTGGTTTTGTGGCAATGGATAAGAGGTGGTAAATTCGCACTTATCAGCAGTGAAAAAAGGAATTTGGCGAGAAAATGTCAAAATGGGTAATTTGAAATATAGATTTTAAAAAATATTTTTCAAAAAAATATTTTTCGCTTTACACGACCCGTAAGCTCGTTTAAAAAATAACAAACAATAATGCGTATTCAACAACGTTTAAGTGAGGTTGAAGTTGGAAAAAAGGATTTATCCAATCTGTGTTTTAAGTTTAAAAGTTGTGTGTTACATTAATTTACAAGAGGTTATCTCTCGTTTCTCGTTTTATTACTAAGGAGATAAAGCATGTACGTGCTGCAAAAACCAAAGTTCTTAGTACTGACAATAATTTCTTTGTCATTTTTTGTTCTGGTAAGTTTTGCATTCGCCGGCGGAGATCCGAATCAAAGCGGCAGCAGGACGAAAACAAAATCAGCGGAACAGAATTCAGATGTGGATAAAGAAGTGGACGCAAAAGTCCGAGCTGCTCTCGATGACATCAAAAAACAATTGAGAGAGGAACTGAGAGGCGAGATAACAGAGCAGTTAAGAAAAGAGCTGGGAGAACAGTTGAGAACTGAAATGAGGGTGCGCTTGACCGCAGAACTCAGAGCTCAGTTGAAACGGGAAATAAAAGAAGAACTGAGAGAAGAAATAAGAGGCGAAATAATAGCACAGCTCACCAGCGCGGGAATAGAGACTGCATATATAGAACCAAAATATGATGCGAAGGAAGAGAAAAAATTGTCGATGCGAAAGCTGCCTCAAACCGAGGATGAGTATGAAGCGGCATTGAGCAAAGTGAAGGAAAAATTCGAGCGAGCTAAAAAAGCAGGAACTATGAAACCTGTTGCTGACCAGAAATTTTCCATCAGCAAAATTCAGATAAGCGGCAACACCATGATACCGACTTCTGAGTTGCTTGCGAATATGCCGGTTTCCTACAAAGTCGCCGATCAGAAAGACGGCGCAGTTACTAACGAAGAATATAATCTTGCAGTTGTGCAGGGCGTAATACAGAGGCCGGGTTCAAAGCGCACCATTTCTCAGAAAGACATTCAGGGATTCACAAGATATATATTGTCAGTTTACCAGCAGAAAGGTTACGCGGGTATCTATGTATATGTTCCGGTTAAATCGGTTGATGGAGTCGGACAACTAACGAATAATGTTTTGAATATCCAGATTCTTGAAGCCAAGGTTGGAAAGGTTATGGTAAATAATTACGACTTTAACAACCAGATAAGAAAGAAGGGAGTATTAAAGGAGTCTGCACTTATCTCATGGTCGCCGGTTAAAGAGGGCCAAGTCATCGATAAGAAAAAATTGGATAATTTTATTCAGCTTCTTAATCTCAACCCGGATAGATATGTTGCTTCGGTCATCTCCAAGAGTGAGGATGATCCAAACGCGATAAATTTAGGCTACAATGTTTATGAGTCCAGTCCATGGCATTGGTATGTGCAGATTGATAATTCCGGAAATGACAAACGCAGATGGACTCCGCGGTTTGGCCTGGTTAATACCAATCTGTTTGGTTACGATGACAGGCTGAACGTAATGTATCAGGTAAGGCCGGCTTCAGCGGAAGAAATGAAAAACAACTACTGGCTTTATGGAAGTTACGATTTCCCATTCCTGTCGCCTCGTTTACGTCTTGGACTCTTCGGAGGTTATACCAACTTTGACATAACCCCGGATAGTAAGGCAGGGATAACCTTCAGAGGCAATGGTTCGTTTTATGGCGGTACGCTGCGATATACGGCATTCCAGAAAAAAGACTGGTTCTTTGACTTGCTTGGTTCTTTAAGCACTCAAACCAGTTCTATTGACCAGTCGCTGGGGATAGGCTCCAAGCTTGAGATTGACATGGCCAGTATTGGGTTTGATATCCATCGTTCCGGTGAGATGTCAAGCACGTCTTTCGGATTGGACTTTACTCAGAATATAGGCGGCTCAAGCGGGGCTGAATTCAACAAGGCTCGATGGAAGAGTGCTCCTAATTTCTCAATCTATACGGTATCTGCTTCACACAGGCGTTTTATTACCAAATCAAAGGTGCATGAGTTGAGCGGTTCTTTCAAAGGCATTATACCGGCCGACAGGCTCCCTCCGGCGAAAATGACCAGTTTCGGCGGCATGTATTCGGTTAGGGGATATAAAGAAGATGGTATTGTTGCCGATGGCGGCATACTTGCTTCCGTTCAGTACCGGTTTGACTGGACAAGATGGAAAGACCCTGAAGGCAGTAAAGAGCTGGATAAGAATAGGAAGAAAATGTGGCCTCCGAAAATATCCCTCTTGGCCTTTAGCGATTACGGACAGTCAAGGATTAAAAACAGGGTGCCCGGCGAAGAAGCTACCGAAACTTTGTGGAGTATTGGTACTGGAGCCACAGTTGGCTTTGGCAAAAATACTGATGTTGGTGTCTATTTCGCCTGGCCTTTGACGAACACGGAGTCGACGGTTAAAGGCGACGGCAAGTGGTATCTTAACTTTATCCAGAGGTGGTAAATTATATGCAGTATGCGAGAGCATTTATTGGAGATAAAAAGATGTGTCTTAAAAGCCAAATAAGAACGTTAAGTACACAAATTAGTATTTACGCAGTGGTATTTTGCCTGGTAATCATCTGGCCTACTGAAGCTATGCGGGCTGATACGAGTTCTAATATAGACCTCGCAGGCGTTGCAAACGGCAATCTGACTACCAGTTACAGTGCCGCCTCTAATACTACTAATATGACGGCTACCAATAACACCATTGCCGATTTTACCCGATTTAACATCGCCGGCAATGAGTCCGTCATAGTGGACCAGTTTGCTGCCGGTAATAGGGCATTGTTCAGAGTAGTTGGCGGGCAGGAATCCTGGCTGAATGGAAGTCTTACTTCTAACGGTATCTTATATTTCCAGAATACTGCCGGCATTATTTTTGGCAATGGAGCTAATATTAATGTCAATCAGTTGATTGCCACATCTCTTAATATATCAAATGCCGATTTCCTTACCGGGAATAATAATTTTGCCGGTGGTTTAGGCTCTGTGATAAATCGCGGTAATATATCCGCGGAAAAACTTGCTCTAATCGGCAGGCAGGTTGCCAACTATGGCAACATATCCTGCCCGGCCGGTTATGTGGTTATTGCTTCGGGTGACAGAATTTATCTTGGTGAACCGGGCAGTGATATATTGGTACAGATAGATGTGCCGGCTGTGCCTGATGCCGAACCTCTCGAAGGTTCTGCAATCCTTAATGAAGGTACAGTTGATGTTGGCAGCGGCACAATGATTATAGCTGCCGCCGGCGATGTCTACTCTCAGGCTATTACAAATGTCGGCACCCTGTCGGCTTCTTCGAATACTGGAGATGCAGGCTCGGTAAAGCTTGCAGCCGTTGATGGAACGGTTGTTAATAGTGGTACGATTGAGGCCGCTGGCGACCAGGGTGGCCAGGTAACGGTAGAGGGTAAACAGGTCGGACAATTCGGGACGGTCAGTGTCGATGGTACCGCAGGTGATGGTGGCAAAGTTGATCTCATTGCCGGCAATGTGGTTGCTCTTAGTGAAAATAGTTTGACTACAGCAAACGCCGGTACCAACGGCGATGGCGGCAAAATAACTGTTTTCTCACCTGATACTGCTCTATTCTGGCCCGATGCCAAGATAGAAGCAAAAGGCGGCAGCGTATCCGGCGATGGCGGCTTTGTTGAGGTATCTGGTAAACAGCACGTTGAAATATATGGTCTGATTGATGCTGGTGCAACGAATGGCGCTAACGGTCTGTTTTTTATTGACCCTTATAATATAACAATTCAAAGCGGGGTAGGTACCCTGTTGGGTGCTCCGTTCACTCCATCAGGTGCAGATGCGACAATTCAGGATCTCGTGATTGAAGCGTTGCTGGTTGTAGGCACAAGCGTAACAATTCAGACCGCCGATGGCGCTGAACCCACAAATGCCGGGAATATTATCCAAAATGGGGATGCACAGATTAACTATGTTGGCGGAGTTGGAACCCCGATTTTGACTTTGAATGCAGCTAATAACATTGTACTTAGCGGTGGTATAAGTGCTGCAGGGGCGCCGCTGGAAGTTGTGCTTAATGCTAATGGCGCCTATGGTACCGCTTCAGGAACAGGCGCGGTAACAATTAATGCGGCTATTGCTACCAATGGAGGTGATTTGACTGTTACTGGTATTGACTTTGATAATACCGGTGGTACAATCGGCACTGGTGGCGGCAAAATTGATATTCAGAATACCGGTAATATAACAATTGGTGCGGCTATGAATGCCGGCGCCGGCGATATAGATATAGATGGCGGTGGCGGAGTTGCAACGAGCATAATTGATGGCGGCGGAACCCTCACCAGTTCAGGCACAATCACCCTTGAAGCCAGTGGAAACATCGGAACTGTTGCTGACCCGATAGAGACCGCTGCAGGTACACTTAACGCGGCTACCACGGTCGGAGGTCAAATCAGCATTTCAGAAGCAGATGCTGTTACGGTGTCTGGTTTGGCTACTACGGGTGAAAATATACGACTGGTAAATGAAGCCGCAGGAGCAATAACGACCAGTGGAGCGATTGCCTCAAACGGCGGAACAATTACTATAAGCGCTTATGATGGAATAACTCTCGGAGCTAATTTAACATCAGGCGCAGGCATAGTTACTTTGGATACCGACCTTAATAATGGCGGTGCGGGCAGCTTTACGATAAATAATGGTGTAACGCTTTCGACAACAGACGCTGCAGTTGACATAATTGTCGGCTATAGCGGCGACATAATATTAACTGGCACGGGTGCCATCAATGCCGGTGCCGGCGAGGTGACAATAGAACCTTCGGGTGGTACGCCAACTTTCGAACTTGGCTCAGCAGTAGGTACTTTCAACTTAACGACAGCAGAGATTGAAAACATAACGGCTGCTACCCTTACGATTGGCAGCGCTACAATGGGAGCTATAACGGTAGGTGCCGACATAAGTCCTGATAATGTAACGAATTTGCATTTAATAACCGGTTCTACGGTAACGGCTACGGACGGTGGAATTTCGCAAGTAACGCGTTTGGGCATAGAGGCCGGTGGTGCGGTCACTATAACTGATACCACGACGGAAGTAGATGGATTGGCTATTTATACCTCGACAGGAGATATTACCTACATCGATACTGACGGTTTTAGTGTTGACACAGTTGATGGCTTAACAGGTATTGATACTGATAATGGAAGTGTAACTTTAACAACAACAACAGGCACTCTATCAGTATTGGATACAGCTGCCGCAGATGATATAGCGGCAACGACAACGATTGCCTTAACAGTGACGGCAAATGAAGGGAAGATAGAAATCTTATCCGGTGCCGATGTGCAGTCGACAGGCGGTACACATACATATACAGCCGACAAGATGGATATAGCCGGCACGATAACGGCTACAGGGCAGAAGGTGATCTTAAAAGCCGAATCTGCGATAGATGATGATGCGATTAATCTTGGTTCGGCGGTCGATACAACGGGCAATACATTGGAATTATCTGATACTGAGCTTGATCATATTACAGCTACGACTCTGCAAATCGGTGAGGCCGCTCAGGCCGGAGCGATAACGGTAAGTTCCGATATAAGTCCTGCTGCGATAACCAATCTGCATTTAATTAATAATTCTACGGTAACGGCCACAGATGGAGGCATAGTAGTAAGTGGTTTGGCAGTTGAGGCTGCTGGTGCGGTAGAGATAACAGATGCCACGACCAATGTAGCTACATTGGCTATAGATACATCTACAGGCAATATTACATTTACAGATGCTGACAGTTTCAGCGTTGGTACTGTGGATAGTATTGCAGGAGTGGATACAGACGGCGGCAGCGTGGCTTTGACGGCCACAACCGGCGATATTACGGTTACGAATACAGCAGCAGCCGACGATATAGGGGCTACTACCACGATAGCTTTGACGGCGGTAGCTGATGAAGGGAAGATAACTATAAACTCTGGTGCCGATGTTGAATCGACCGGCGGAACTCATACATATACAGCCGACAAGATGGCCATAGCCGGCACAATAACTGCTACCGGACAAAAGGTGATATTAAAGGCTGAATCTGCGATAGATGATGATGCGATTAATCTTGGTTCAACGGTCGATACAACGGGCAACACTTTGGAATTATCTGATGCAGAGATTGACAATATAACGGCGACGACTCTGCAAATCGGTGAGGCCGGTCAGGCTGAAGCGATAACGGTAAGTGCTGATATTACTCCTGCCAATGTTACTAATCTGCATTTAATAACTAATTCTACGGTAACGGCCACAGCCCTCAGTGGCGGCGGCATAGTAGTAAGCGGCCTGGCGGTTGAGGCAGCCGGTGCGGTTGAGATAACTGAGGCCTCGACGGATGTGGATACTCTGGCTGTGGACACATCCACGGGCAGTATTAAGTATACGGATATTGACGGTTTCAGCGTTGGTACTGTAGATGGTGTAGCGGCAGTTGATACAGATAACGGTAGTGTTCAATTAACTGCGATGTCGGGTGACATAACTGTAACCAATACCGCCGCAGCAGACGGCGATGTAGTGGCTACTACTACCATAGTTTTGACGGCAGCAGCCAACGAAGGAAAGATAACAATAGAGGCCTTGGCGGATGTGGAATCTACTGGCGGCGCTCATACATATATAGCCGATAAAATGGATATAGCCGGTACGATAACGGCTACCGGACAAAGAGTAACTTTGATGGCTGAACATGAGTTTGATGACGATGCAATCAATCTTGGTGCGGCTGTGGATACAGTTGACCATACACTGGCATTATCTGATACGGAACTTGATAATATTACAGCTACGACCCTCGTAATCGGTGAAACTGGTCAGGCCGGAGCGATAACGGTAAGTTCTGATATAAGTCCTGCCGCGATAACCAATCTGCATTTAATAAATAATTCTACGGTAACGGCCACAGATGGAGGCATAGTAGTAAGTGGTTTGGCAGTTGAGGCTGCCGGTGCAGTAACGATAACGGATAATACTACGGACGTAACCACACTGGCTGTAAATACTTCTTCGGGCAATATTCAATTTACGCCTACCGGTGCTTTCACTGTAGGTACGATAGATGGCGTCGATGGAGTTCATACTGTTGCAGGCAATATAACGCTGACAGCTACCAGCCCACTTACGATATCTGCCGATGTAACGACCACCGGGGACGGTGATATTACGCTGACAGCCGGCGATACGGTAGGTACGGCCGGGGATGCTATAACGATTAGTGCTTCTGTGCTTATTGCCAGCGATCTTGGCGATATTTTACTGACTGCCGGCGATGATATTACCCAGGCTGCCGGCGGCGTTATTCAGACCGGTGGAGCCGGTACGATAACATTGATAGCCGGCAACGAAGGCGCAGCCAGTAACGATGATGAAATAGGCAGTATAACCCAGGCCGGCACGGCCCAGATAATAAGCGGCGGCGGTATGATAACTCTGACTGCCGGACCTGACGGTGTAGCCGGAGATCTTGATCCTGGTGCTGACAATGATGTAACCGGCGGCGACATTGCGATAACTTCGATTAACGCAGGCGCAGGCAATGTAGTCGTTCGGGCTAATTCGTTCCACGCTGGCAGCAATGCTTATGGTAATATAACAGATGTTGATGCTGGTACGGAAATGGATATAACCGGCGGTGCACTGACACTAACAGCGGCTGCGGGCATAGGTTCCACAGGTACAGGTGGAGCCATAGAGATAGACGGCACAACGGTAACGGCGAACAATACTACAAGCGGCGGTATCTTCCTCAATGCCATAGGTACCGGCGGCGACAGTATAACGGCACATGCTCTGGTTGCGGGAAACATAGAGATATATGGTACAGAGGATGTGACACTAGCCAATGTTGATACTATCGGCGGCACGATAACGGTGGAGGTAGCCGGTGCTGATGTGATAGTTACTGATGTGTCTGGTTCCAGTACTGTAGATATAACGACGACCGGTTCTGGTTCTGTGCTGACAGGGGCGAATGATGGTACTGCAGATGTGACGGCAGTTGGCACATTGACGATAGCGTCTGGTCTGTCGATTGGAACAAGCGGGGCGGTAAACTTCCTTGAGGTTGATGCTCCGACGCTGGATTTAACCAGCGGCAATGGCGGTATATATATAGAAGATTTGGGTGCCGGCGGTGTTGGCGTTACGGCCAATGCTCAGACTTCCGGCGATATAGTGATGACATCGACAGAGGTTGTAACTCTGACAAATGTGGACACGGCAAGTGGCGCGGTGACTGTAACGGTAACTGGAGCCGGAGCTGGGGTCAATGCAATTATAGCGTCTGATGTGCTTGCTAACGGCGAGGCAACACTGACGACCGTAACTAATGGCGATATCCTTGTAACGGATGTCGATACTTTGAATAATAATGATGTTACGGTAAATTCTGCTGAAGACATTGTTGTGGCTCATATTGGAGCCGGAACCGGCAAAGTTGCATTGACGGCGACTACCGGAGCTGCCAGCACTATTACCGATGCAACTGGTGTAGATACTACGGTAGATGTTACGGCGGGTGAAATCAACCTGGCGGCCACTGGCGGCATAGGAGTATCAGCGACTAATTCTTTGAATCTTGCTGTTACGACAGTGGTGGCGGATGTTACCGGTAATGACGCCGATATATTCCTGACGAATGCTCCGACTTTGGATGCGACACTGGATGTGTCTACCAGCGGTACGGCCAGTTCTGACATAACATATAGTCAGACCGGTGGTAAAAATCTTGATGTTCTCAATGCCACGACTGTGGCTGGCAATATTACGATAGGGGTTACATCCGGTGATTTAACGGCTACTATAATAACAGCCGGTACGGATGGAAATATTGATTTGAGCACAACTACCAGCGGTAACATAAGGCTTGGCGCGGTTAATGCCGCGGCGGATGATGTTACGCTGGACAGCGTCGGCTCTATTCTGGATAACAATGCCGGG